>CAYVEU010000001.1:0-44209 GCA_964450015.1 uncultured Christensenella sp.
ACCTCGGGAAAATTATGAGGAAAGGGGGTTTGGGGGGATTGGAGCGATTCCACCCAAGCTATAATTATTTATCAAAAATAGCCGCGCCGGTATTCGTCAATAACGACAATATCCGTTTTTTATTGTCGGACGAATACTAGCGCGGCGTTGGGATTATTAAGGGGACACCCCTTAATTCGTGCGGAGGCGTAGGAACCCGCCTCGAAAGTAGGGTTCCACCCGCTTTTTGTTTCTTTTTTCGCGGCTCCGAAAAAGAAAGCAAAACGTACTAACTATGTATAAACAATTGTTCAATTTCAACACAAACAAAATTAAGTGTGATAAGATTACTCTATTAATAAATAGAGGCAAACCAAAATGCAAAAATCAATAATAAAAGATATGTTATACGCAAATAGAGGCACCGTATCGCTTGCACATTGCGACGAAGAACTCAAAAAGAATTTAAAAATTTGGAACGAATTATGGTCTAAAATTTCGGATAAAATAAAAGACGATAAGGATTTAACGACCGATATTATGGAAATAGACGATTTATCCAATGCCATAATGACTATCGAAGTTGAACAAGCCTACATAAACGGCGTTAAAGACGGAATGAAACTTGCATACGAAGCTTTTGTAGAATAACGACTATATTATACCGAAGACCTTAAAAAGCTTCCCCCGCGGAAAGGGGGAAGCTGTTAAACCTATATATGTGAGCGGGCGGGCGGTGAATTGGAACGTCCGCCTATCCGATACAATCCCAATACTTAACTTTCAAATACCTAAGCTTATTCTTTTTCGCCATAGCGTCCAAAACGATTTTATCCAAGTCGTCTATAAAGCTCTTGACGAACTCTCTTTCTTCCTCATCGATTTCGTACAGTCCGTAAACGCTCTTTTCGATAATCGTTACAAACTTCCGCGTCGTTTCCTCGGACATGCCGTACTTTTCCAAATTTTCTTCGGAAAAACCGCCTATCGGCTTCGCGTCGTGCATTGCGATAAAGTATACCGAGCGACCGTACTCTTCGCCGCTTGACAGGAGTCTTGCGCTCTTTCTCTTGTGTTTATAATGACGGTGAACGAATACGATAACGAAGAACGCCGCCGCAATAACTACGACTCCTACGATAGGCAGGGAAATTTCCAGCGCCAAACGCGTTCTTGCCTCAACTTCGTCTTGCGACGGTCTGTTCGGGTCTATATCCGGATCTTCGGGCGGATCTTTTTCCTCTATTTCATCCGGCTTAACGTTAGGCTTATTCGGCTTGTTCGGCGTTTCCGCTCCGTCGGGTGCGGGGAAAGACTCGCCTACGCTGTCGAAAAATCCAACCGTGGTTTCTATCGGCAGCCACCCTATTCCGTCGAAATACACTTCCGTCCACGCGTGCGCGTTTTTATCGGTCACAACCGCCGCTCCGCCACCTGCCAGCGTATCCGAATACAAATAATACCCCTCGGCGTAACGCGCGGCGTATCCGTATGCGCGGAAGATATAAGTTGCCGCCGTTGCAAAGTACGTCGCATTCGCCTTTTTGACTTTCCCGCCGAAAAATTCCGCTATGAAGTCTCTATCCAACGCGTCGGGATAATCGTCGTACTCGAAATTAGCCTCGAAATATCGGCGTATGATTTGCGTTACGGCGTTTATCGTCCGCTGTTCGCCTATCGACACGACGGCGCCTATCGTTTTGAGCGTATTGTCGTCGATTTCGGCATAATTGTCGTAAACGAACACTCTGTACTGCCCCTCGTAGGTCAGATACCTCTTCATACCCTGCGTATACTCGAAGTCGTCGAAAAGCCAGTCGGCTTGCATAACGTACTCGCATTTTTCGTTGCGCGAAAGCGCGCTAAACGTGTACTTATCCGCCGTACTGCCCCTGAGCTGCAAATCGTAATACGGCGAACCTGCCGAAAACGAGTCCATAGTGTACGGCGCGTAGACGTATTTTTTCTTTGCGCCCACGTTTTCGACGGAGATGTTTATCCTCTCGTTGTTTTCGCTTAGCGACGCATATTTTGCGTATTGCAACGTGGGTATGCCGCCTTGTTCGGTGTAGCCCAAAATGCCGTCGTAGCCGTTTTCGACGTACGCGTTTTTATCGGTCGGATACCATTGCGTCCCGTAAAAATCCGCACCAACAAACCCTTTAAGGTAGAGATTGGACAATTCTTTGTCGATTTTCACAACCAGCCGCTCTTCGTCCGTCGAGCGCATCCCATTCGACTTTTTCAGCCGTCCCTCGGGCAATTTATCCGTCCCGTATCTTACCGCTTCCGCTGCGAAAACTATCTCTTCGCGCGCCGCACGCATAGCGCTGCTGCCGTTATATACAAAGCAAGCCGCCGTTGCCGAAAATATAACGACGGTCGCGGCAAGGCTCGTTAAAAACAGGGATAAAGAAAACTCTTTGTCGTATAAAAACAAATTGAGAACCGCCAGCCCCAACAATACTATCGAATACACCTTGGGATAAATGCCGAAAGCTATCAGCCCCAAAATAATAACCGCATAGCCGATTATTATCGGCATTCTCCACTTGTTTACCACGGTCGTCGTCAAAACAGCCAACCATACGGATATCACCGCCGCAAACACAAAGTCGCCCGCTCCGTTGCCGCCGGTCGAATACGACGAGAATCCGCGATTCATATTTTCGTTTACTGCCGTACAAATAGCGTTATAAAAATTGACAGCGCCGCCCGTAAAGGTCTTTAAGTTTACGAAAATGCACAAAACCGTAAAAATAACCGCGACGACTAGGGTAATAAGCTTTGCCCACTTTTTATTGACAAAGCACGCCAACAACGCGCTTACGGCTATACCGGGGATTACCGCAAGCAATCTGAACGTTGCGTTTCCCAGTCCCGATACTAAAATAAAATACGCCGCGACGAACGCCAAAACGGCGGCTATCGGTTCGAATATACGCGAACCTTTTCTTGCAGCGGGTTTTACTACTACTTTGTTTTGCCGTTTCACGCTCATACCGCCCCCTTACAAACGATACGCCGAGATGTACTCGACAAAGCCGTCGCAAGGCACGTTGATGACTTTTGCGCCCCCGTCGTAAACCTCTCCGTTCTCGTCGTCGTTGATAGCGACTGCGGTAACGAACGAGTTTTCCAAAGTCTTCCACTCTTCGGGACGAACCGACGAAGTAATAAAAATCACCTTCTGGAAGATCCTGCTCATCTCGGTGCGGAAATAGAACTCCAACGTTTCGGCATTTTCTTCGGCGACCTTTACGCTCATAAGAGCGCTCGTCATTGCCAAAAGACTTTCGGCGTCGTTTACCTGCGAATGACAAAATTCGCCGTCGCCGAACCAACCCACGCTGTGCACAAACCCGTCCGCGCACAACGCGCCCGATATGGATATAGCCGCGTCCAAAATGCAGTTGAGTTGCTTGTCGGTCGCCTCATACTCCCATTTTTTGCGACTCATGTCTATGAGAATCAGCGCATGGTTGTCTTCCGTCGCGCTGAATTCTTTTGTCTTTAACGTGTCGAATTTTCCTGAAAGCTTCCAGTGTATGGATTTGAGCGCGTCGCCGTCCCTGTAATCGCGGATATCGAAAATCTCCGTATTGTCATTGCCCTTTTGCGGCAAAACGCGCTCGCCGGAAACCATCGACTGCGCATTGTCCGCAAGTTTGACTATCATCTCGTCGTAAAGGACCGGAGCCACTATAGCTTCCTCGTAACTGGAACTTTTTACCGTAATCGAACAAAGTCCGAAAAAGTCCAAGAGCTTTATTTCTTTGATTTTAATAACCAACCGCCCCGAATTATCGCTGAAATATTTGTAGTCGTAGGGCGTAAATGAAAGGTCGTTGTAAAGAAGAATACGCTGTTCTACCGTATGGAACGTCGTGTTCTCTATCTCCAAAACGACTTTCGCCGCCCCTGCCAAAAAGCGAGGAGCAAGCCCTATTTTTGCCGTTATCGTCAAAGGCTTCCCGCGAATACATGACGAACTCGCCCCGAAATCGAATTTCACGCGGCGCATCGCAATACTTAATTGAATCAGAAAAATAAAAGGTATAACGGCGAGCGCCACAAACAAAAAGAGTGCGACGTCGTTGTCCGTCATTATGAAAACGGCAAGTACCGCAAGCAATATAATCGCATACGTTATCCTGCGGGAAGTCATGGTTATTTAATGATAGGCGTTTTGGGCGTATTGTTGCGTATCTCGTTCAAGATAGAACGAGTGGACTGCCCTTCGAGTCTAGCTCTCGGGCGTAAAACTACTCTGTGCGCGCAAACGTCGGCAAACACCTCGTCGACGTCCGACGGTATGACGTAATCGCGCCCTTCGACGACGGCGTACGCCTTTGCCATTTTCGAAAGCGCCAAAAGTCCGCGGGGGCTGATACCGACCTCTACCAAAGGATTTTTCCTGACGTTTTCGCAAAGCGCGACGGTATAAGTCAAAACGTCGTCGACGACCGTAACCGTCGATACTTTATTTTGCATCTCGATAAGCTCGTCTTTCGTCATTATTTGCTTCAACTCTTGACGAGGTACTTCCGTGGTTTGCTTGATGCGCAAAATTTCCACCTGCTCTTCCGCGGTCGGATAGCCGATGGACAGCTTTACCATAAAGCGGTCGAGCTGTGAATCCGGCAACGGCTGCGTGCCCGCCGAACCGGTCGGGTTTTGCGTCGCTATACATACGAACGGATTAGGCAGCTTTCTCGTTACGCCGTCTACCGTCACCGCGTTTTCTTCCATTGCTTCCAAAAGCGCGGCTTGCGTCTTCGCCGAAGTACGGTTTATTTCGTCCGCCATAAACAGGTTGCAGAAAATAGGTCCTGCCTTATATTCGAGCTCGCCCGCGTCCTTATTGTACACGGAAAAACCCGATATATCGCTGGGCATGGTATCGGGAGTACACTGTATTCTCTTAAAATCCATTTCCAGCACTTTGGCAAACGATAACGCCAACGTGGTTTTTCCCACGCCGGGCAAGTCTTCCAACAAGACGTTGCCCCGCGCATAAATTGCAGTCAATACCTTTTTGATTACGTTCTTCTTTCCTACCAGAACGTGACCTACGCTCTCTATTATTTCCTTAGTCTTTTCGTTATTAAGCATAGCAAATTCATCTCCTAAGCTTATTTAATTCTACCCCCAAATTTTCGGATTGCCGTTCTCATCGAAATAGAACCAGCCGTAACCGTCGTAGAATACCGTCGGCTCTTCGTAGCAATAGATATACTTGTCTACGCCTCTGCCGCCGTTATTATAATATGCGTTGTTAGCATTGTCGGGACAACCGCTGACAAGATAAATCTTATTAGTCCACGACGATCTGTGGAACTCGGACACTTCGTCTACGCTCAGTTTGAGATACAACGACTCTATTCCGTACTGACCGGTAAACGCGTTGTCCCCTATAGTCACGCCGCCGTACAGCAATACGGATTTCAGCGCGTTGCACCAACGGTAATCGCTGGACGACTTGTTGGTAAACGAGAACGCGTAGGTTCCTATCGATTTGAGATTGGACGTCGCGACTATCTTCGCAAGCTTTTCGCAGTCGAAGAACGCCTTTTCGCCTATTATTTGAACGCTCGCCGGCAAGGTCGCGTCGGTTAAAGTCACGTGTCCCTCAAACGCCTGTTTGCAAATTTCCACTACTCCGTCTTCTATTTCCGACAAGCTCGTCATTCCGTTCGCTTGCGCCGCGTACAGGAGTTTCGTGCCGTCTTTGGAATAGATGACGTTGTTTACCGCTTTCATATACGGGTTGTCTTCGCTTATCGTAATGGTGGCAAGTTTCGGCAGTTGCCAGAACCCTTCGTCGCCCAAATCTTTAAGTCCCTTTCCTATCGTTATGGACGTTATATTGCTGCATTGATAGAACGCGCGCTTGCCTACCGTCTCTACGCTGTCGGGAATTACGACGCTCGTTACCGTCGTGTCGCGCATAAACAATCCGCCGTTTATATGCTTAACGCCGTCTTTAATAACCGCTTCTCTCGATTGACCGATATACAAAACAACGTCGGTTTCCGTATCGCCGTCTTGACCTTTGGAGTAAATCATATTGCCGTCCGAAGTCAATACGGAATTGCCGTCCGCAATGGTAACGTTGGTTATCGACGACTGCAAAAGTATACCGCTGTCGACGTGCTTGATAGTCGAAGGTAATTTTATCTCGTCTATCGACGTAGCCTCGTAGAACGCCGCTTTGCCGATATTTTCCAGACCCTCGTTAAGTACCAAAGTCTTGATAACGCTCTGCTGAACGAACGCATACGGCGCGATGACTCTGACGTAAGTAGGCAACGCATAACTCGTTTCGGGAACTGTTATGGTTTCTTTGGTGAATTTCGGGGGTACGAAGTAAAGAACGCTCGCGAAATTTGGATATTCTTTTCCGCCTATCTCCCTACCGAAAAGCACTCCGTCGTAATCTATGAAGTTTTCGTTAGCCGGACTGACTCTTATTTGCTCCAAGTTTGCGGCGTGGTACACTGCGGGCACCGCCGTGCCGCCGAAAGTAACGCCGTCGGCGTCCATAGCGCTATACGTTCCAAACGACTTGACGCTCGCGCCCAAAGTTACTTTTTTAAGTTTGTTGCAGCTACTGAAAACGCTTTGCTCCACCGTCACTACGCTGTCGGGCAAATCGACTTCTTCAAGGTTGGTACAGCTCATAAAAGCTTGACTTGCGATAGTCTTCAATTTATCTCCGAGGTCGGCTTTCGTCAAAATCGTCAAAGACGAACAGCCGCGGAACGCGTTTTTGCCTATCGAGGTTACGTTCGACAACTGAATCGACGGAAGTCCGGTATCGTTGTAGAACGCCGCTTCTCCGATAGACGTAAGATTTTCGCTCCAAGTTACGTTGTTAAGCGACGTGCATCCGCCGAAGCCGTAGCTTGCTACCGACGTTATATTGCCCATTTCCAACGTTAACAAAGTGGTTATACCGTAAAAGCAATACGACGGTATCGACTTTATCCACTCCGGAATCGTTACCTTGGTGAGCTTAGTCGCGCGGAACGTGGATGACTGTAAGGTTGTAACTTTCGGGCAAGTGGAAAGATCTATCGTAGTAAGTCCGCTGTTGTAGAACGCCGATTGTCCTATCGACTTCAAGCTCTCGGGGAATTTGACTTGCTTTATTCTCGCGCAATCGCGGAACGCGCTGTTACCTATCTTTTCTATGGTAGTCGGCAACGTGCACTCGGGAAGCATCGTACATTTATAGAACGCGCTATCCCCTATTTCTTTAATGCCGTCGGCAAGCGTATTGTGGTCTATATACGCGTTATTTCCTCTCGCAAACGAAACGGTGGTAAGCGCGTTGCAGCCGTAGAATAGGTCGGAAGGTATCTTATGCTCCGTTTCGACGGTGGATTCCAACGCGGTTATGTCGCCCAACCCCGTTACTTCACTGAGCGCCGAGCAGCCGTAGAACACCGCAGAACCCATTTGTTTCAGGGACACCGGCAATTCGATTCTTCTAAGCGAGGTGCAACCCGAGAAAGCGGAACTTCCTATCTTTACCAGCGAAGTGCCCAAATCCACGATAGCGAGGCTTTCGCAGTCTCTGAATACGCCCGCAGCCAGTTCTACGGTATTGGGTATGACCGTATAGCTCAGCATATTTTTATCCACTATCATAGTCAAAACGTACGGACCTGCTTCGAGGTCGTCGGTTTGCGAATTGTAAAGCGCGACGAGCTTGTTGTCGATGACGTGCTCTTTAACTTTCATTTTCGAGCCGAAAAACGCGTTTTGGTAAATGTTGCAACGGTTCATGCCGCCGACTGCGGTTAAGGAGGAATTTGCAAAAGCATATTCTTTTACCGTCATAACGCTTTCGGGAATGACGAAAGCGTCCATCTGCCAATAAGCGCAGGACCACGTTTCGAACATCGACAAAGAGCTATGGAACACTCCGTCCAAGCAACTGGACGGCATTAAATACAATCTCGTGTAATCTTTGCTGTAAAGCGCGCCGCCGTATGACGCGTAAGCCTGATTGCCGCTGTCGACCGTTATTTCGGTGAGTCCGTCGGTATTGATACCGGCTATGAGAGCCAAATCCATTCTCGCCGTCGACGGAATACGCACTTTCGTGAAGTTGAAGCCCGATTTAAACGTGGAAACGAGGTCTATTTTCGTAACGCCTTCGGGTATTCTCAACGTTTCGATAGGCTCGCCGGTATAGCCCGAGAATATGCGGTCGCCGTTTATGTCGTAGGAAAGCTTCATATCCGCGCGTTCTTCGAACGTGAGGAAATGCGCGTGCAAATCTATGACGCGTTCTCCGCCCGAGGGCGACAGACCAATCGAATAATATCCGGTAATCGTATTGCCTACCGCGTCGCGCCAGCCTCTGAAACGGTTGGCAAGACTTTCGTCGTTCGCGCGCGCTTTCGAGTCTATCGAATAGTTATAATCGGTCATATTTACGTAAACCGCAAGTCTGAGATCGTCGCCGAGCTGCGCGTCGGGCTTAACCGATTTCCATAACTCTGTCTTTTCCTCGTCCAAATAGAGATTGAGGGTAAAGTCGGTTACGTCGTACATTATAGTCTGATGGAGCTCTTTATAGCTAAGCGTAATCGATTTGTCCTTGCCTACGGTGGAAAGGTCGAATTCCTCGTACGTAACGGTACCGTCATCCAAATAATCGGCTACGTTGGCTTCGTTGCCCTCGTCGTCTACGATCTTCGCGCCGCATTTTGAAATGATGTCTTTCGTATCAACCGTCATACCCAGCATAAAGTTCAACCGTTCGCGGTCGACCTGCATGTATATGTTTTGATTCAAATTAGGAATTTCCCTCTCCGTATACGGATCCGGTTTGCAAGCGATAAGAGCGCAAGCTATTGCCACGCAAATAAAAACCGCAATTATAATCTTCACTAAGCCGTTCTTTTTCATAACATCTCCTCAGTCTACCGACGCCGATTTCTTTCCATAGGAAAAAAGACAGCACCGCATGCTAATGACTTATTGTAACACAACTTTGTTTACGTTTCAACCGTTTTTTATATATTATTCAATAATTCCATATAATTCCACATAAATACGCGTGCGAAACGGTTGACAAAAAGCCGTTTCGCCTCTAAAATATGTGCATACTATAATATATGGGGGTGTTACAGATTCGACTTGTGCGCAAGGTAAGGTTAAGCATACCGAAGGCTCGTCTTCGTAAAAACGGAAAATTAAAAATAAAATAACAACAATCAAAATTACGAGCTCGCTGCGGCCTAGTTGCAGCCGTCGAAGCGGAAAGTTCTGCGGTTCCGTCTTCGGCGTGTAATCAGCAGAGAACGGCTTAAATACCTGTCCGAGTATTAAGCGGCGTCAGGACTCGGGGACGGCGGTGTTTGCCTGATAGAACGCCCGACCGACAAAATTCAATCAAAGCTAAGTATGTAGAAAAATCTTATCGACCGTGTGAGGACGGGGGTGCAAGTCCCCCCATCTCCACCAAAATCGACGAAGAACGCAAGTAATTCGTCGATTTTACTTATTCACTCTTAACTCTTCACTATTCACTCTTCACTTTCTTAGCCCTCGCCGATTTTGGAAGTAATAAGTAATAGTGAAAAGTGAAAAGTTTCGGATTTTCAGCAAAGGATAATTATAGCTTTTTATTAAAAATTATGTTATACTTACTACTATGAAACAAAGTCCGCTTCTTCAAAAATCAAAACAATTTGCGTTAGATATCATACGCATTTGCAATGAAATAAAAAAAGACTCGAAAGAAACTATTTTATGCAATCAACTTATCCGAAGCGGAACAAGTATCGGCGCAAACGTTCGCGAAGCATTTTTCGGACAAAGCAAATCCGACTTTATCTCCAAATTGCAAATAGCTTTGAAAGAATGTTCGGAAACAGAATATTGGTTAGAACTTTTAATTGAGAGTGGCTTCTATAATGATAACTCAATTTTAGTATTGTGCACAGAAATTAAGCGAATACTTATTGCATCAATTAACACCGCAAAAAACAATGAATAGCAATAATATCGACGAAGAACGCAAGTAATTCGTCGATTTTACTTATTCACTCTTAACTCTTCACTGACATGGATTTTCAAAAATTCGGTTGTGTTAAAATCCCCCGCTGAAAAGCATTTCCAGCAGTTCTTTCAGCGACTTACCTTTTATGCTATCTTTAAAATACGCGATTTCCGAGCGTATCATTTCGTCCAAAACCCGCATACTACGTAGTTCTACCGAGGCTTTGTCGTCGGTAAACACGTATTCCGTTTTATCGTAACTTTCCATGCCGTTGCACACCTTTGCGAGCAGCGCGCGCAGGTCGTTGTCGCTTACCGCGTCCAAATTTTCTTTCAGCGCCTCTTTGACGTCGTAATCCGCCGCGTACAGCATTACGTTAGTACCGAACTTTGCCGTATAAACGTAATCGAAAACGTTTTTTATCGTGGAAGATATCCAATCGTTTATATTCCCCTCGCCCTCGCTGTGCATATTGAGATTGACTTCTATCATGCCGCCCTCGTTAAGGTGCTCTTTGACCAGCGCAAAAAATTCTACCGTCGCCATTTGAAACGGAATACTTATATCCTGATACGCGTCTATCATGATGATATCGTAAGTTTTCTCGGTTGCGTTGATAAACGCTCTGCCGTCTTGTTCGTACGTTTTTACCGAATCGGGCAAATCGAAATACTCGCGGGCAAGCCGAATGATATCCCCGTCTATTTCCACGCCGTCTATATCGTTGTTTTCGAAATAGTATTCGCATTGCGTGGCAAACGTCCCCGCGCCCAAGCCCAAACTCAGTATATCCTTGGGTTTGTCCGCCCCGACGACGACGGGTGCGACGAGGGCGTAATCGTGATAGGTATAAGCAAGCCCCGGCGTTTTCGTTTTTACCGACTGCACGCCGAAAAGGACGTTGGTGGAAAGAATACGTTTATCCTCTTCGTCCTCAACGCGCAAATAATTATACACCGACTCCCCTTCGTAAAGAATGTTGCTGTTCCAATACGCAATACCGATTGCGCTGCTTGCGCCGCCCGCCGCTAGCGTAACGCACGCGAGGACCGTGGCGACCGCGCGCCTTAGCTTGTGCATAAAAAAGTATACCAAACAAATAATGAACAAAATTGCGGCAAATATAACGAACGTTACCGAAGTCCCGACGGTCGGGATCGTGACGAACGTAGGTAAAAACGTCCCCAAAATACTGCCTATCGTGTTGAGCGCCTCTATTTTGCCGACCGTCTTGCCGCTGTTGCTTAAATCCGAACACGCGTACCTAACCAAATTGGGCGTAACCATGCCGAGAATTAAAAGCGGATAGACGAAAACCACTATACAAGAGAGAAACGCCGCCCAAATTAAGTACCCTTTCGGCGCGGCGAGCGCGAGCCCGATAGCTATTCCCGACATTACGAATTTCCCGAAAAGCGGCACGAGTCCGACCCAAACCGCCGCCGAGAGCAACAGCGTGAACATAAGATCCGGTTTTTGGTATTTGTCGGCAATTCTGCCGCCCAACATATTGCCCACCGCCATGGAAATCATTATAGTGCCGATTATTATCGTCCAAACTATTTGCGAAGAACTGAAATACGGCGACATAAGCCGCTGCGCGCCGAGTTCTATCGCCATAACCGACATTCCGCTGAAAAATCCCGTGATATATAAAAGCCACTTTTTTATTGAGCCCTTTTTTGCACGCGGTTCTTTTTCTCCGCCCGTGTCCTCTCGTAATACTCTTTTCGTTTTCATATTTAAAAGTATACCATAAAAGCATAACTTAGACAAAAAAATTCCGTGTGTAATTACGCGGAATTTTTACGCTGTTTACCTATATCCGGCACGGTCGGGCGTGCCGTCATTATATTTTTTCTCTTTGGTCATACAAACGACGGTTTTTTAATGAAGCCCGCTTTATTTCCGGTCGATTTTTGAAATAAAATTTTTTCTTTTTCACTCCACGCTATTAGATTGACTCCAAAGTATAGGCTCGTCAAACGTTCCGGTATAATAACCTTTTATCAAACGCACCATTAAATCGCTTAGATATTCCACCGTAAACTCGCCTACTGCGGGAAGCTCGTGACTGTCTCCTATGCCGCTGTCGTCCGTTAAAAACGTGTATGTCCCACCTGTTAAGAGGGCTGCGCTGCGCATTGTATACTGCCCGAGAATATTCAATCCGCTTGCCGCCACGGGAATAATACGTATACCTTTTTGCGCAGCAGATTTTACCGAATTCGCAAATACGCTTTGGTTTTCTTGTTGATCATGATACGGAGCGTCCAAAACGTGGAACAGCAATCTTGTTTTGGAATTTTCATGCCAACTCATATTGACTGCTTCGCTTAACGCCCTGTCAACGGCTTCTGGATAATCTCCGCCTCCGCTAGACACTTGCGCTCGTATATTCTTTACCGCGTCATTCAAGCCTTTCTCCGAGCTGACAACCGTAAAATCAAAATTTCTCGTCACGTACTCGTCACCGTTGTCACGATAAAACAGAAGTCCTAAGCGGATTTCGCAATTAAGCGCGGCGGAAACCCTTTTTACTACGCCCGCAAGCTCTTCACACAAAAAGCCAAGTTCGTCGCCCATTGAGCCCGTGGTGTCCACGACAAGCATTATCTCCAACTCGTCTTCGCAGGCAAGAAAATCGGCAAGCTCGATATTAGTCACCCCTTCGGCAACGTTAACGCTTGCTTCGAACTCTCCGCTTATTGCTTCCACTGTCGTACCGTTTCCGAAAACATATGCCTTGCCGGCACTGTCGGACATCGCCGAATAAATAACCTCGTTTTCTTTATAGAGCCGTACCGTCGCGCCGGGCACAGGCTTGCCGTCGCATGTTACGCTTATTTCGCGCATATCGAAGGTATTAAGCCCGCGCGGCGTTGTTAAAAATTCGTTAAATATTCCATCGGGAACCGTTTGCTCCCCTTGCTCTCCGTCCACGCCTTTTTCAAATAGCTTCAACCATAATTCATAGTTAAGCGCGTCCCGCCACTCGGCCGCGGTAAGTTGCTTTACGATAGGCTTATCGTCTACGTCGGAAAATTCGCCGTTCTCCGGTTTACTTGCGTCCGCGATATCCGAGCTGTATTCGGGGGCATAGCTTCCCATACCTCCATCCGACTTTGCTTCGGAACAGCCCGTAAAGGCAAATACCATAGCCAAGACAAGTATAATGCAAGTAAAAATCTTAACTTTTTTGCAGATTTTCATATTCTCCTTCCTTTTGGGCAAAACCGCTGTATATTAATATTATACAATGCCGTAAAACTATTTTCAAGAGTACCTTAAAAATTCATAAAGCGACGCTCCGTAAATTGCTTTACCCAAATAAATGAGGCTGTATTGTAACAGCCCCTATTTAACTATTTTTTATCTTCTCGTTGCTTTCCTTTGCCTTTCCTTGAATTTCGGGTACGGTCGGCGCATTATCCTTATATTTCTTTTCCTTAGTCATACCGTTACCCGGTCCGTATCTTCTCATCCCTTTCTTTGCCATAGTTACCTCCGTTTAGGTTAGTATGGCAAAACTTCAACGCTTACACACAAGTTTTTCCTAAAAATAATCTTACGGTTGTAAGAATTTAATCAATTATTTTGTTTTTAAATTATTATAGTGATATGGACAATAAATTTGCAGAAAGATTTAAAGGATTGCGATTAGAACGCGGACTGAGCCAAGCCGCCGCAGCTAAACTTTTCTACGTAAGCCAAAAAACCATCAGTTGTTGGGAACTCGGAAAACAAGAACCCAATCTAAGTTTGATAGTTTTAATCACCCAAAAATTCGGCGTAACAATGGACTACTTAATCGGGTTAAAAGACTATTAATCTTCGGTGAACAGTGAATCTTAAGGGGCGTAGAAGTGCGGGATTTTTTTCGAAACCGAATGGAAGTTTACTGGAGTAAACGACTGCACGGCTTCGGAAAAGCAACCGAAAACTTAAATGAAAATATCCGCCATTTTTGACGGATATTCTATTTTTATAAATTGGTTATTATCCTGTTTCGGCACGTAAAGCCTGCCCGTATGTAGACGGCGGAGAGGCGTAGGATTTTTTTCGAAAGCAAGCGAGAGGCGTACTGAGTACGCCGAGTGAAGCTTTTGGAAAAGTGCCCGAAACTATATGAATATCCGCCATTTTATTTTAACGACGGATATTTTTATGCTAATTAATAATTTTTCGTTTCGGGCACGTAAAGCCTGTGGCTATACGCCGCCTTACCAGCAACTGTTCTCTATCAAACGGGCGAAGAATTCTGCGCCCTTCACTGCACTCTTTATATTACACCGCTCGTTATCCGCATGTATTCTGTTTTGGTCGTCAAGGCACATTTCCAGCGGTCCGAAACGGTAAACGTGATCGCATACCTTATAATAGTGCTTGGCGTCGCTCGCCGCGATAAACGGATACGGCGCAATCGCATAGCCCGAAAATACTTCGCCTATGGATTTTAACATCACGTCGTAAGCAAAGCCGTCGGTAAGGCTCACGGGGGTCGGGTCGAAACCGGGGTTCAATTCGGTTACCTCTATATCCTTACCTACTACTTTCTTTATATAGTTTTTGACTTCTTCCTGCGTTTGTCCTATATTAATACGCACGTTGACGACCGCGCTGGACGTTTTGGGTATGACGTTGGGCGCCGAGGACCCCTGCATTTGCGTAAAGGCAAACGTAGTCCTTATAATACTGTTCGTAATCGGATTGACTTTTCCGAGAACGAATTTAAGAAGCGGTCCCAAAATATCGCGGTTTGCAAACAGCAATCTGTACGGGAATTTCATATAAGGCGCAAGAGCTTTCATCGTAAGCTTCAACGGCTTCGACCAGTAAGCGCGCATGGGCAGGTGGCTAAGGTCGTAAATAGCTTCGCTTATCGCGTCCACGGAACTCCGCTTTTTCGGCGAGGACGCGTGTCCGCCGTCCTTAGTCGACGTGAGTTTATAATCGACGTAACCCTTTTCGCAAGTGCCGATAAGCGCAATTTTTCCGGGCACGCCGAGCAGCGCCCCGTCCATTATCGCGCCGCCCTCGTCCACGACGTACTCGAAACGGATATTGTTTTGATAGAGGTACTCGGCAATATTCTTCGCTCCGTCCTTACCGGTTATCTCCTCGTCGTGCCCGAAGCAAAGGTAAATGCCCCTAACCGGTTTTTCCTTTTTTATAAGCGTCGCTTCCAGACCTTCCAAAAGCGCTATCATATGCCCTTTCATATCCAAACTGCCGCGACCGTAGACGTAGCCGTCGATGATTTCTCCGCCGAACGGCTCGGTTTCCCACCCGTCGGCAGGCGCGGGAACGACGTCCTGATGCGACAAATAACAAACGGGCAAGAGTTCGGGATTCGAACCCTCTATTTTATAGATAAGGCTGTATCCGTTTATTACCGTCTTTTCGGCGTATTTATGAATCGTCGGATAAGTTCTCTCCAAAAACTCGTGGAATTTCAAAAACGGCTCGAAGCTTTGGTTTTCGTGAATTACCGTAACCGTCGGAATTTTAACGGCTTGACTCAAATGCTCCGCCAATACGTTTTCGTCGATGTTTACGGGCTCGAACGCCTCGCAAGCCGACTTCTTCGGACGCGTAAACAACGCGCGCAAAACCATAAACAGTATTAATGCGGCGACTAAACCGCCTATACAAATTCCAACAATAGCTCCTGCACCCATTATTAAATCTCCTAAATAAATTTCGTTACTATAATAGTATACAATATTTTTTCGCTAAAAACAAGCCCTTGCGCTATGGGGACGGTGTCAAGTTTTTTCCGCATATTTCTTAATTATTTTTTATTGCGTTTTTTATCATACGCGCGAACGCGCTTGAAATCTTGCTTATTCCAGGTATTGCGCAAGCATCGACAGAATTGTTGACGGTCTTTGATATTACGTTGTTACGTTTCAATTTCGCTACAATAGGGCTTTGCGCCTTTTCGCTAGTCGCAAAAAGCAAATTAAAATCGCCCTTATTGAACAGATACGCTCTTAGCTTTGCCATGCGCTCCGCGCCTGCTAAGCTCCACCCCATCGGACGCGAACTCATGCGCGCCGAAAGAACGTGCGATACGTGCCCTTCGGCACTGCACCTGCTGTCGCGGTTTATATACTCGATATTACCTGCAACGAATAATCTCAACCTATTAGCTTCTTTGCTTGAAATCTTATTGCTTCGGCATATACTTAGAAACGACTGCTTATTACCCGTATAAACAGCGGTTGAAAGGCTTTTCAGTATTTCCTTATCCCCTTGACTTAAGGTTAGCAACGCTCTTTGCAGATGAAATTTGTCTAAGCTGAACTCAACGTTCGGCAAGATATAGCTTCCGTTCTTTATCCAGGTTGCGCCGTCGCCTGCTAAATGAACGTTGGCTTTGTGACAACGGTAATTGTCATTTATGTAATCTGCAACATCGTCCCATATATCGATTGCACCACCTTGTGCCGACGTAAAATAGCGCGGGTTTATGAGTTATGGTCTTTCTTTTGTGTTCTCCCTACCCTCATGCACGTAAACAAGCTTAACTTCTGCGGGCTTGCCCGTGTTCAAGTGTATGTGGTCTTCGTCCGCTTCGATGAAAATATCCGCCGCGTCCCTATTCGTTTGGGTATACGGTGCCTCTATCTCCTCTAAACTTTTGACGATGTTATACACCGTTTGTCGGGACACCGTGTTGTCGGCAATCTTTGCCGCCTTGCCGTAGCTTGTAATTACTGCATCTGATACGAGCTTCGCTTTCATTCCCTTTTCGATACGGCTACGCTTCTCAAGCTCAAGAAGCTCATCAACCGCAAAAAAATACCGTTCCTCTTGTTTGTCAAAGTAAAGCGTGTGCTTTATTTCAACCTCTCCCATTTCTGTAAGTAGCTTTCTCTTTTTGTTTTTATTGCGTATAACAATGCGGTGCTTGTCCCTATTTGCGTCGAACGTCGTTTCCAACGTCGCAACGATTAAACCCAGAACATTACATCCTAGCTCGTTCATTTCGTGTTTTGTTTTTTGTGTTATATCGGCAAACGACAACTTCCCGATACCGTGCGCGGAATAAAGCAAGATTTTATTGACGCTTTCCCTAATTACTTGTTCGATTTTCTCTTTTATTTGCATAGCAAATACCTCCCGTTTTTGCAGGTATTATACTATTTTTATTTCCGCACACGGTAAAAAAAGCGGCATAATTGCCGCTTTTCTCTTGAAATTTTGCAACTTGTCCGACTTGTCGAACTTGTTTAACTTGCTATTTCTCGTAAAAATAAGGAATAAATATGTAATCGTTATTATCGTCAACTATAGGTTCCCCATCTAGGGTTACCTTTTGCTTGAACGCAACGGCTTGCCATTCCTCTTTTGTCAAATTGGTTTTCTTGAAAATATAAGTTATATCATCTAGCTCAACTGTCATTCTATCATTAGACACCGTCGCCTTATATATTTGTTGAGAACCATTATTATGCCCGAAATTAAAAGCTAAGCGATATATATCTTGTTGTTCCGTTGTTTGCGCACTGCCCAACAAACCATAGCTTTCATATAGAATTGTTTTGTCAGTTGAAATATATTCGTGGTTTGGAATATAAGCACGATAATTGTAAACGTGTATTGCCGTTTCTCCGTCTGCGGCTGTCCACTTCTTACATTCAAAATAATACTGTGCTTTGTCGTGCCCTTGCATATATCCAACCCACGAACCTATGATACTCTCTTGCGGTTCTTCGGTTTTACCGCAGGCAACAAGCGATAACGCCATTACCGACGCTAGAATAACACAAAGCAAAACAATGCCTATTCTCTTTTTCATTTCCATTCTCTCTCCTTGTTTGATGGGTAGATTATACCATATCATTTAGCCGTATTCAAGGAAAAATGCTAATTAACCTTTCCCCGAACCTTTCTTTTTATCTTTTCCTTTACTTGAAACTTGTTTTGCTTGTCTAGCTTGCCCGACTTGTTGGACTTGTTGTTGCGATTGCTGTTGGTTCCCTTTTTGTGTTGTCTTTGTCTGTTCGGTCTTTATTTCCGCGTCGATTTTCTGCCCGCATTGCTCCATTGTTGCGGCTACCAAATCAAATATTTGATTGCCTTTATTCAATTTTGCTTCGTTATTCTTTTGTTCTGACGATTTTGAATACTGTTGTTGTTCGTGCTTTTTCGCTCCATCATCAATTTCTTCAACGGATAGTACTGTCCATCGTCCGCCATGCGAATTCAAGTAATTGTCGTTTCTATGTTCAAAAAACGTAACAGGAATAGTTACACCCGCTTTATCGTTCTTCAAAAACAAATGCAAGTTCCCATTGCCTTCATTCTTTTTTGACAGTAAAAAATCGGCACTGATATTCTTAAATTCGCCATTTAATGCTTTGAGCATTATGTTGGGGGCAAACAATGTATTTCTCATCTTGTCAAATACGTCTAATCTAGCTTCCATTTCAGACAAATATGCGCTTTTGGCGATGTCCGCATAGGTTATTTCTTTATTTAGAATACGCCGATACAATACTTGACTTTTATTTTTCATCATAGGTAAATCTTTAAGTTTATGCAACCCTATCAAGTGCTTAAAATTACTCGCACTAAAGACTATATCAAGTTCAAGTAATTTTTTATTTTTACCCGCAGTTAAATGAAACTTCTTTCCCTCTAAATTTTGCGAATAATAAATAGCCGCTTCTTGCAATTTATCCATATCTTTCTCCTATATGTATGAAAAAAGCCCTTTTACAAGGGCTTAATTTTTTATTTCGCTTTTCTTTCGGTTACTAAACCTATTCAAGAGTTGGACAGCGATAACCGTTTGGGACCTCTGCATAACACTTCCTTGACCAAGCACTATGCTTCACAGGTAGCACGTAAATCTTGTTCACGCACCAAGGTTCTACCTTGTATTTTTATTATATGCAATTATATCCGTTTTGTCAATATTTTTTTCCTAAAATTTCTTTATACTTATCTATTCGCTCTCTATTTTGCAGTATTGCGTCCTCGATGAGCTTATTTATAATCTCCGCCTGCGTCATACCCGACGTTGCTACCAACGCTGTGAAATCGTCCCACAGTTCGTCTTTTATCTTCCACGTACGTTGCGTGGTTGGACTTTTCTTTGTGTTCTCCGATGACGCTATCGTGCGTTGCGTAGGCGATGAAAATAAACTGTCTAAAAGCCCGTAATTTTGTTTGCTGTTATTCTTTCCCATGTTATTTTATCTCCTTTAATATTTCATCGGCTAAAGCCGTATAATCTACCGTCGCCCTGCTGTTCAGCTTAAAATCTCGTACCGAAAGTCCGCTTGCTTGCGACGCGGGTATGTCTACCGTGAACCGTATTTTCGTATCAAACAGCTTACAATTCAGAAGCTCTTTTATTTTCTCCGACAAGACGCCCTCAAGATGGCGCGTCAACGTTCGGCGGTTTTGGTACTTGACTAGGACAACTCCCAACACCCTTAACGACGGGTTAAGCGGTTTTACTTGCTCAACCGTTTCCGCAATCATCTTCACGCCCATTGCACTGAAGTATTCGGCTTCAGCGGGCACGATAACGTAATCGGCGGCAACGAGAGCAGCCGCAGTTACTTGATTTACGATAGGCGGACAGTCTATCAAAACGTAATCGTACGAGCTTGTAACCGTTTTCAAAATATCGCGTATACGGATAACGAACGCAGGCAAGGCGGCGAACCGCAACATCTCGCCCTGCAACGAGGTATCTGACGGTATGACGTCGCCGTAACGACACTGTACTTTTGCTTCGGAAACGCCACACTCGCCGAGAAGAAGCTCGCGCACAGTACGAACTGGGTTTATCACGCTACTAAACGCCGTTAAATTGGCTTGAGCGTCTAAATCGACGCCGAGCACACGACTGCCACGCAGTTTGAGTTCAGCCATTAAATTGGCAACAGTGGACGTCTTGCCAACGCCACCCTTTTGATTAAATACTACTATCGTTTTCATTTCTTCTACCTCTCTGATATATTGGTTGTCGATTTATTCTGTTTTGTGTTCTCACGATACAAACATTAAAAACACCACCGTCCGTTGTTCGGACCTGCAAGCTTTTATCGCCCATAAACGTAATTATGCTTTCGATTTTGTTTTCCCCCTCAAGCCCCTTTGCTATAAAGGTGGCAACGTCTATTACTTCTACTTTCCCCATATTTACCTCTACTTGTTTGACTTGTTCGACAAGTCGAAAAAGGTTAAAAATTTGCACGCCAACGTATCCGATCGGCGTGCAGTGTCTTTACTTCTTTTCCGAAACAGGCTTGCGGTCCGTAAACTCAACTTGTACGTTTACCAGTTTTACCGCAACGCGACGTTCATCTTCTTTGATATACGTATCAATATTCAAATCGCCGCTACAGCAAACGCCGCTACCCTTTTTCAAAAACTTAGCGCAGTTCTCCGCGCTTGCGCCCCAAACCTCAACGCGCAATACGTCGGGGCTGTCTTTGCCCGGTCTATTGGACGCTACGGAAAACACCGCTACTTTTCTGTCTTCGCCTATCGTTTTAAGCTCGACGTCATTTGTTAGGTTACCTTGAATTGTTGTTTTAATCATTTTCTACACTCCTTTATTTATGATTAGGACTTATAGGCGTCCCTGCCTTTATTAAATTGATACCGTCCGCAACGTCGAATAACGTATAAACGACGTCGCTTGCAACGACTTGAAAGCTCGTACGTTCCCGCGCCGAGCAAATAGCAAAGCATTGCCCGTTGCCTGCCGTTGCAATCTGGTTGCGCTCCACGTCGTTGATTTCGCCTGCATTTCGATACAAGTCTGTAAGTATCTGCAGGTCCGCAGGTGCAAGGCTGAAAATAAACGAATATTGCGCGTTATTTATAATTGCCGTAGTCTTTTGCACGACAGCACTATTGCCGATAATATCCGACAAATTTTGCGTTAAAAACGCTATGCTACCGTCGTACTTTCTTATACGTTTATACCATAAGAAAACGAACTCCAACGCAATAGGATACTCTGCGTCAACAAAGTTATAGCCCTCATCGAGCACGACGAACGGGTGCAACGGTACGCTTGAGTTACGGTTAAGCTCTCTTATATTGATAATCTGTTGGTCGAGATAGCGCATGATAACGAGCATTTGCGCGTTAGCAACGACGTTGTTTTTCGCCGCAAAAAGTGACTGAAAGTTGAATACAACCAGACGTTCATCTGTCGTAAGCGTAGAAGCTCCGTTCCACAAATTGGCGAACCGTCCGCCTGCCGCGAACTTTGCAACGTACGTTCTAATGCGGTCGAGGTTCTCGTGTCGCATGGGCGACGTTTCTTTCTCGAACTCCTCTTCAACCAACGATTTCAAATCGTCAAACGTCGGAAAGGCGTCCGCGCCGAGTTGCGTACAGTCCGTCGTTTCATTAATACCGCGCTTCGCGTATAACTTGCTCAACAAGTTGTTAAGCTCCTCAAGCGCGTCTGACGTAATACCCTTGAGCGTTATCGAAAAGAAGCTCTCAAGAAAACGCAAGTGTGCGCTGAATACCGCCTCGGGTGCGGCGGGGCTTCCGTCATCTGTTAGTATTTGATATATATGTAACGGGTTCAAACGCCCTTCGGTCGCGTTGCCCACGTCGATGAACCGCCCCTTTACGTTACGGCATAAGTGTAGATACTCATTTTCTGGGTCAAGAATAAAAATCTTTGAGTTATCCGAATACACAAGAGATAACAACGTCTTTCCGAAAAACGATTTACCGCTTCCAGATTTACCGAGAACCATAATATTTGAGTTTATGTACTGTTTGAAATCACGCTTCCATATATCCAAAATAACGGGGTAATAATCGTAACCGAGCGTAAAGCCCTTAGGCTCGATAACCGAAGTAAAAACGAACGGGAATACTCCTGCAAGGCTTTCGGAATTTATGCCGCGTTCTAAACTCTTCAGCGCGGTGCGTCTGGATATGCTCGCCGTGGCGAAACCGTCGAATTGCCTGCCCCGTAACATATTTATTCGGAAGCCGTTAGATTGTATTTGACGTCGTAAATTCTTCTTAAATGCGGCGTTTGTTTCTGTTGTGTTATTATAGCCCGTTATCGTGATAGAGCAGTCGAATAGCAGTTCGTTTTCGTTCTGTAATTGCTTTGCAAGCTCCGCCATCGTTTGCACGTGCGTTTCTTGACTTATAGCCTGGCTAATCTTCCCCGTTCCGCCGCGCCTAGTTTCAAGCTCGACAACGGCGCGGTCGATACGCTTAACCGCTTTGTCTTTATCGACGGGTTTTATCGTCAATACGACTTTCGTATTGTCGATATTAAACAGCCCTGCCCCCCATGCGTTGCCAACGGCAAGCGGATAATCGGATATAGCGCACGTGAAAGAGTAAACGTCATCGCAAACACATGAATTTGCCGTAAACCGAATTTTGTCTGGCTTGACAAATTCGGCAATATCTTCTGCCTCGTAAATATCGCGCTCGTCAAAGTTGCGGTTATAGCAGTATTTGAAAAAGACGGCTATTTCCATATCGTCAAGAATAGACGTAGGCAAACCCGCAACGTCGAACGCTCCGCGCGCAAAATCTAATTGCTTCAGAACCGCCTCTCTATCATCATCGTAGACAACAAAATAGTAATACGGACGATATTGTTTTTCGACGTTGTTTAAGCTATCTATTTGCCCTAAACGGCTCTTTAATATCGCAATTTTAGCCTCGTCTTGCTCTTTTGCCTTTTCCGCCGCTTCGAGCTTTTCAAACAAGTTCGCCGCTACTTCGTCGTAGTTTATCGGTCTATCGAGCTTTACGAGTTGCACAACGGAATTTTCGCCCAGTCCGTTCAACAAGCTTGCAACGGCGGATATACGGCGATTTTGTTCTATCTCATCAAGCAAGCCGAACTCAATACTTCCAACGGATAAAACCGCGCCGTAATAATTGCCGTAATTTATGACGCCATCATCTTCGATACTCTGAAACGGTAACAGTTCGGTAACATTACCCCTCTTCGCTCCCTTGGTATATTTTTTTCGCGAAACGAAATAGCGTATCATGTAGATTAAATCATTATACATACGCTCTCCGTTGTCAGAAAAAAACAGCATGACCGAAATCGATGCAAAGGCTAAAAGTTCCGCCCATTTATAGCGAAAGTTACTCATTGCTATCAAAAACGCAATCATACCTAGCCCAAAAGCTAAAACTATATCCAAAAGTGTAAAGTTCCGCCATACGGTTGGGTTTACTTTTGATTTCTTCGGAATAATTCTCATAGTTTACACCTCACTTTTATCTCGGTTTTGCCCATCTCGGTTTGTCGCCGTCTGGCTTATTGCTTTTTAACATGTCCCCTGCCATATCTTTGACGCGGGTGTCGGTTCCTGTTGTGTTCTCCCCGTTCGGGCTAACCGTACCGTTGCCGTTAGGTTTATTATCGCTTCGATACGCGTTTCGTCCCTTGTTTATTCCATATCCAACCGCGCCGATAACGCCGTTCTTAAATACGGTCCGACCTTTATCAATAGCACTGCCAACCTTTTTGCCTGCATTCTGGAAAAATGCGCCAACTCTGGTTTTGGGTTCTCTATATGCAGATTGCCTTTCGGTGTTATCCACGCTCGACTGTTGCACCGGTGCATTATTCGCCGTTGCGACGTTGCCCGCTTGCACACCGCCCATTGACGGGGTGCTTGAACGCCTAATGCTTCCCAAGCCGCGCAAGGAATTAACGACCGAACCCACTTTTTCGGCGGCTTTATTCATCGTTGAACGATAAGCTTGACCACCCAAAATATTGCCTGCGGCGTTAGTCGCAACGCCTGCCGTTTTACCCAAAACGCGCATTGCGCCTTGAGTGTGCCTACCATATTTGTTAGTACCGCCAAACACTGCATTTTTGGCAGAGTGAAGTATTCCGCCTGCCGCCGCCGCGCCACCGACGAGAGCGCGCGCCGATTGCGCCATTTCTCTACTTTCTTCAGCCGACGTTCCGAATACTCTTGCGATAAGAAGCTGTCCGCCGTTTATGCACAGTGCACCGCCTATAAGCATGAACATCTTAAAAAGATTTGAGCTGTAGGCGGACCACCCGATTGAAACAAAATCTATGTTTTGAATTACGGGAATTATAAGTAAAAATACATTTACCGATATAACGGCTCCGTATGCAAGTATAACTTTCGATACAACGGTGTCACGCCAGGCTTTAAGCCGTGCACCGTCATCAAGCGGTATCGTCGCGGATATTAACGGCAACATTATAAATAATTGCACTAAATCAAATATTCTTTTTACAAGCCCGAGCATAGACCAAATAATGGCTACAAGAACCATTATTAATACGAAATATGCCGTCACAAAGTTAAAACTGTCCAGTTCTACCATCGGACTATCAACGTAGCCAGAATCTTTCTTCTCAAGGTCGATAAGGTTTGTATGCCTAACACCGAAAACGTCATCTACCGTGGTTAGCCCAAAGTGAATATCGCTTGCGTTATAAAAAATACCAGTTTCTTTATTCTTGCACCAACCGCTTTTAGTGTCGAACGTACCATCCTCTTTCTTCAAAATCGGATAAACTGTTCTAGTCGTCTTAATAGGAATAAAATCCCCATTGTCGTCTATCATTTTATTGCCGTCTAGGTCTGTTTTCCAAAGCAAATTTCCGTATTCATCGGTTTGTTGCACTTCTTCAAATGTTGGGTTGTCATAATCATAAACATAAACTTCCGATACGCTCATGTCAAAAAGACGGTTGGCTATAGTCAGCGTCGAGCCATCAGACGTTGCAAAGTACACTTTTTGCAATACTATGTTAGAACCCCATATTCCGAAAATCATCATAAAGCCCATTACAAGCGTTATGATTATTGCGCCCAAACCTTGCCCTACGGTTTTAGCGTGAGATTTCCGCTCGCCGCCTTTCATATTGACAATATTTTTCACGACCGAAACGATAACGGATATTGCGCACACGATAATAGATACTAAAAATATCATTAGAAAAGCTTTCGTAACCACGCTACTCTCAATAAATATTTCCACTATCGAACGTGAAACCGTTTCTCCGTTCTCCGTGTACTCTACGGTATCAATACCGCAAAGCACACGAAACATTTCAAATATTGCGTCCAGAAACTCATATAGCCAAAATAACAATTTGGCGGACGTTTTTCCTATTAAAATTCCCATTACCGACCACCTTTTTTCTTATTGCTGTGCGGCAACCCAGTTCGAAAGTGCGGCTATGAGTAACGGCGCGGCTACTGCCACCACGAAAATTACCACGATACCTATCACGAACGACCAAAGTGCATTCTTTGCCTCTTTGCGCTTGTTTTCATCGCCACCGCTACGCCAAAACTTAAAGCCTAAATAAATGCCCCATATCGCGGTCAAAGAAATCGCTATGGCAATAAGCGGTTGCCACATACTGTCAAACAGACTGGATAACACGTCGCCGAATGACTTAAATTCTCCATTATTGGTGGTTGTTACTGCTAAAAAATTAATCATAAAAAAATTCTCCTTTTGCGTTTTGTATCTATGTCATCAGCCTAAGCTGTTATTTTATCGACTGCTTCCTGCGGTAAACGATGACGCCTATAACGACGGCTAACGCGACTACTGCACCTAGCGCAATCACGACTATGCCGTAAACGTTGATGTAGTCAAGCTCGAAGTAGTAAACGCTCTCGTTTCCCAAAGCGTCAGTTACTATCAATTCGTAGTTTCCCCTTTCTGTGATTATGGAATTAGGCGAACAGTTTACAAGCTCGCCGTTGCGATAAAGCATATACGTAACGTTATCTTTATTTGCCTTTGAAAAAACGACTTGATTTTTTTCTTGTGTTATTTCAATCTCCGGTGCAACGGTATCTACTGTTAAATCTAACGCAAATTCATTCTCGCCGTTGGAAAACACAAGAGAATAATTGCCGTTATCTTTTAATTCGACGGATACCCCCACGGCATAATCGTTGCCGTCCTTTGCAACAAATATTTGATAGTCATCTGGTGCCGTAATCAAGTAATTGTTTGCCGATGACGGCACGATAACCCATTCGGTAGTAAAATTATTGCCCAGTTCATCAGTAGCGGTTAGCGAATAACTGCCTACCTCTTTTATCAAAGACGTATAACTCACTTCCTCGCCGTCCTTTATCAGAATAGTGGTTACTTTTTCGGAAAACTTAATGTTTACCGAGCCTGTTAATATTTGTCCAGAAAGTAACGACGGGCTTATTTGTACGTCCACATCATTATCTATCACAAATTTATACGTGCTTTCATTCCCCGCAACGTCAACGGCATATACCGTGTACGTCCCGCTCTCTTCAACAGTGCAGGAACCCTCTATCTCGGTGGTTTCGCCTGCCTTGTCCTTGAAATAAGCGCGTCGCGCGCCCTCAACACTAATTTCTACTTCGTCCGCCGATTTCCCACCGTTTTCAACGGTTGCGGTAATCAACGGCGCCGTCTGGTCGATAATAATTAGAAACTCTATGTCATTACCGTTCATATCGGAAATATAAACGCTATATTCGCCCTCAAGCTCAATACGCGCGCCCTCAATAACGCTAACGTTGCTCTCGCCATTGACGGTAAAAGCTTGATACGCTTCATTCACTTGTATTGCAACGCCTGTTCTTGAAAAAATAACGTCGCCGTCGTAATTAAATACCCCTTTTAAGGCATAGCTTACTGACGCGTCAACGGTCACGGTAAAGCTAACGCTGTTGCCCACGTAATCGGTTGCGGTAAAATAATAAATTCTTTCATCGCTTAATACGCTACCGTCATAAGTCGTAAAATTAATGCCGTTCGTAGAATACGTAATTATTGCGTTCTCTTCATCAACAACCACGTTAAAGGACCGATTGGACACGCTGTCAATTTGCACATTGGTACCCTCGTCGGTTAAAACATTAGGCGTCGGCGCAGTCTTGTCAATTACAAGCTCGATTATCGCAACGTTGCCTGCCATGTCCTCTATTGTAACAATGTAACGCCCCTCAAGAGATACCGTTTCGTCTGCACCAAACGTATAACCGTCGGCGTTTTCCACGTCGAATCTCTTTACATCTTCTTGTAAAACTACGGCTAAGTCCGTTCTGGACGAATAGACGTTTCCGTTATTTACGTAATTGCCGCGCACTGTGAAGCTCACGGTAACGTCAATAATAACAACAAACGCGCTTTCGTTCCCTACGCGGTCGCTCAATACAAAATAGTACGTCCCGCTTTCGGTAAATGCCGTGCCGTCGTAATCGCTATAAGTCGTACCGTTGGGCGAAACCGTTATTCTAACGTCTTCTTCTTCGCAACTTACGGAAAAACTCTCGTTTATCTTTGAGTTAAGCTCAACAACGCCCGTTTCCGTCGTTATTAACGCCTCGGGCGGCGTCTTATCAATTACAAGCTCGATTATAGCGATGTTGCCTGCTAGGTCTGCTATCGTTACCGTATAGCTACCCTCGCGTGAAACCGTTTCTCCAACGCCAAACGCATAACCGTTAGAACTTTCGACGTCAAATCGCATTATATCTTCTCTCGTTTCAACGCTCAAGCCCGTTCTGGATATGTAAAGATTGCCGTTGTTTATGTAGTTGCCCTTTACCGTATACACGATACTTAAATCAATCGTTATCGCAAACGAAACTGTGTTCCCGATAAAATCTGAAACTTCAAAATAGTACGTCCCTGCAACGCTACACACGCTACCGTCATACGCATTGTATTTGATACCATTCATTGAAAATGTTATATCGGCTTTATCCTCTTGACACGTCACGATAAAGCCGTCATTGATAATCTCGTTTGCGCCTACTTCTTTGTCATTTACTGTCACAATCTCATAACTAGGTGCAGTTTTATCAATTATTATCGTGATAACTTCTTCATTGCCTGCAAGGTCTTTTATTTTTACGGTATGGGTTCCTTCTTGTGTTATTTTTTCTTCCGGTGCAAACTCATTAGCCAGACTGTCAACGATAAATTCCGAATACTCCTCTTTTACCGTTACGCTTACTCCGCTAATGGAAATATACGCGCCGTCCGACGTGCGCTTATATATTCCGTTGACGGTATAATCGACAACCAAATCTATTTCGACAGTAAATGCAATTTCATTTCCGACAAGATCTGACAGTCGGAAATAATAAACCCCACTTTCGGCTAACGGTTCGCCGTTATAAACGCTACCGTTTGACGTTTCGGATGCCGCGATATTAAGCGTATAATTGCTTTCCGCACACGATACGAAAAACGCCTTGTTTACCTTGCCGTTCGTGACTACGCTACCGTCTTCTGCAATGATTATAGGAACGGGCGCGGTATAGTCTAAGATAAGCGTTACGTTCGCAACGTTACCAACCGTGTCCGTAATCGTTACGTAGTAAACGCCCTCAAGCGCAATGCGCTCTTCGGGTAAAAAAGTTATATCGTTCTCATTCTTTACGACAAACGCGGAAAAGTCCTCGTTGACAGTTACCGTAAAATTGTGCCTTGAAATATAGCTCCCGTCTTCAAGTTCTTTATACGTCCCTTTGACGCTAAATTGCACGGTCTTGTCAATCGTAACGCTAAATGAAAGCGTATTATTCATTCTATCGGTCATTTTGAAGTTATAAACGCCCTCATCGGATAAGACATCCCCGTTATAGCCTACGTTTTGTGTCCCTCTACCGATAGCTATGCTGACGTTCTCTTCCTCGCATGATACGCTAAAGCTTTCATTTGTTGCGCCGTTCGCTTCGAGCATCGCGCCCGACGCCGTTACGATGATGGGAACAGGCGGAAGTTTATCTATTATCACTATGACGGTAATTGCATTGCCGCATACATCAACTATTTCAAATAAATAGGTTCCGTCTTCTGAAATCGTGCCGCCGTTCATTACGCTTATGCCGTTACTGGACGTGCAATTAAACGTCTTCGTGTGTTCCGTGACAGTTAGTACTAAATTGTTTTTTGAAATATAGCTACCGTCCTCAAGCATTGAATACGGTCCGTCTATTATGTAGCTTACTACGTTATCTAGCGTTATCTTAAAACTGGTTACGTTGCCCACTTGGTCGTTTAGTGTGAAAACGTACGTTCCCGCTTTAGTAATCAACGTGCGCTTGGTATATAGCGTTTCGCCAAACGAACCCAACACGTCATTCTGGTTATAGTATCGAGCAGTAACGTTCGCCTCGTCCCACGTGACGCTAAACGATGAGCTTGTAACCGTTTCCTCTTCGATTGTATCGCCGTTCTCGGCGGTAATCGTCGCCATTGGCGCAACGCAGTCAATCTCAAACCTATACTCTACGAATAGGTTCATATCGTTTTCAACGTACAAAAAGAACTTATAAATTAAGCTCGTTGCCTCATTTGCCGTTATGGACGCTATCGTATATCCCTCTTTTTCGGTCATAGTTAATACGCTATCGTACCTAACCCACTCTTTGTTAATAAGCGCATAAAGATAAATGGCGTCGCCGTCGTAATAATCAAAAGAAACGTCCTTGTTTGTTATCCCGCCCTCTTTTACGCCTTTTAGCGAACCCGACGGCAAGCCTTTCATATAAAATAACGGGTCTGTTTCTACCGTTCTACCGAATATATCGGAAAATCTAACCACATATTTACCGCCAGTGCGCAACACATAAGACAAAGTTACTGCTGAAATAGGCGTACCGTCGCTGTCATACGTCAACTCCGTGTAATCGCCTAAATACGAAACTTTGAAAATATGTATTTCCGTTATGCCGTTATTCGAGCTGTCGTAATTAAGCGTCAACGTGCACCGCGTTTCGTTCGTCAGCGACGTGTTGGAAAGATATGCCGTTTCGCCCGCAATACGAATTTCAAAAGAAAGATAATTCATGCTACGGTCGTACACGTTTATAACGTACTTGCCATAATAACCGTTCTCAAGCGTCAATACGGGCAATTCGTCGCCGTTTACGAAAACCGTATCGCTCATTCCTCGTCCAGATACGCACACCATGACGAACTCGTCAATATTGTCAAATAACATTTGCAAGTCCAACATAACGTATAACATAACGCCCACGTTAGCTTGGACAAATTCGTTAGTAAACGTAATTGCCGCCTGCTCGCCGTTCCCAAAAGTCGCCGTAGCGTTTAACGTCGGCATATCGTTATCGAGATAAACGACATATCGTTGCAAATTCCCACACAAGTCACTTTCCGAAACGAGATAATACCCCTGTATATTTGCACCCTCTTTCTCCAACGCTTCGCTTATTGCCGTATCGTACGGTATTTCTATATTGCGACCTGTAAAAAGCATATAATCGTTGGCTATATACTGAAATTGGACCTTTCTTGTGTTTCCCGTAACGCCCGCTATCGGGGAAATGAATTTATAGTTATGCTGAATTAAAAATAACGGTAAATTCGCATAATTTGCCAAAATCGACGGATACGTCATATTCTGGCGCGTCAACGCGTCATCTCGCGTTATCCCGTTGCCGTCAGTCGGGTTCGGATAAGTATTGTTTCCTAATTGGGTTTCTCTTCGCTCTGAAACGTAAGCCGACGCATATTTCAATATGGCAGTATCTAAATCAGAACGCGACGTGTAAATTTGATAAACACTTTCGTTGGATATATTAACGTACGACCAACCGTTTTCCAGTTGCTCTACGCGGTATTCCCACTCTTTGGCGATAGCGAAATCAAGTGCGCTGTCACGACTGGTAAAAGAGTAGCTACCTGCTATATTCGCAAATATTCTACTAGGCAAGTTCGCGATATACCAGGTTGCAACCTTATACCCATTTTTTATGTTATCCATGTTCCCGAAATCGTCACGGTAATAAAGCTTTACCGTTTGAGTTTCCGATTTATTCCCAAAGTCATCTACAGCGTAAAAAGTCCATACGCCGTAGTTGCTAACGTCAAGCGCAATATTGACGGTTCCGACACCGTTCGTCCGTTCTGCTCCGCCATTAAGCGCATATTTTATGGTTGCATTGTGTATATCCGACGCCGTATACGTGAACTCATAGTTCAAGTATTCCGCTACGCTTGAAACGTCAGGTGCCGTCTTATCAATAATTATATGATAGGACGAAACGTTGCCCGCGCTATCGCTCAAGCACATTAAATAATAGCCCTCGTCACTTAACGTGGTATTGCGTGTATACGCAGTAGCCGCCGACGTCGGAAAAGCCGTTGTATTTTTTGAATTATTTATTGAATATCTTGCCGTCAGCGTATCGTTATTATTCATACGTTGCGTTCCGACGCCCTCTACATTGGTTCCCCACGTTGCAGAAAAACTGGCGTTCGAGCCGTTATATGTCAAGCCGCTTAAAAGCCCTTGAAGCGTTAGTTTAGGGGCTACCTTATCGATAGTACATTGATATGACGAACTATTGCCCGCCTTATCTGTAATTATGAATAGATAGTTCCCTTCTTCTGAAATTTGGCTTTTACTTGTGTATTCAATGTTTGCCGTTGTCGGAAAAGCCCCTGTAATCGACTTGCCATAAGTTACGACTATTTCATCGTTGCTATTCGTTCTCGCGGCTCCGACGCCACCGACTGTAGTTGCCCACGATGCGCTAACCGTCGTGTTTGAAAAATTGCTTCCGTTCACACCGTATAAAGTCAATAACGGCGCGACGTTATCTATCGTTACTTTATAATCTGTATAATTCCCTGCCTTGTCGCTAATACGGAAAAAATAATTGCCGTCGTTCTTAAATTCGGTTCCAGACGTAAACGTTGTTGCCGCAGACGTCGGAAAGGTTGCCGACGTTAAAGTCGAATACTTTGCCGTAATCGCGTCGCTACTGTTTAGCAAGCATTCCGAACGCCAACTAACCGTGATACTGCCCTTATAAAAACCGCCGTTAGAAATGCTATTTAGCGTCGGTGCTTCCGTATCGAGATAAATTGTATACACGGCACTTTGGTTGCCTGCTAAATCCACTCCGTAAAATTGATACGTACCATTTATCGACGCCTTATCCACTGTATAGCTTTTAGAACTCGTGCTACTATACGCTTTACCCTCGGCACCTTTATAATACAACTTAGAAAAATTCTTATCTTCCACGCTTACGGTAAAGTTTGCATTGGTAAACCCGCCACTTTGAACAACACAAGAAACAATAGGCAACGCCGTATCTATCGTGAACGTGTATGTTCTACTATTCTTCGCCTTATCTATCGCAACTATCGTATAGACACCATCTTCGGAAAACGATGTTCCTGTATTAAACGCCGTAGCTGTGCCGCTATCTTTCTTCCACGTTGCGCCCTCAATGTTCGTATCGCTGAATTTTACCGTTACCGCAACTTTAGCATACCCACCATTAGCGGTGGTTCCGCCACTTAAGGTAATTTCCGGCAAGATTGTATCGATTGTAAACGTGAACATCGTACTGTTCTTCGCCTTATCCGTCGCGACTATCGTATAAACGCCGTCCTCGGAAAACAATTTCCCCGTACCAAACGGCGCGGGCGTGCCGTTGCCTTTCTTCCATGTTGCGCCCTCAATATTCGTATCGCTAAACTTTACCGTAACAGCGGTCTTTGCGTACCCACCGTCAGCGGTAGTTCCACCGCTCAACTTAATTTCTGGAAGCGTTTTATCTATCGTAAACGTTTTTGTTGACTTTCTTTTTGCTTTATCGTACGCTGTGACTGTGTAAACGCCGTCGGCAAGACTATTGTCTACCGTAAATGTAGTTTCAGCAGTCCATGTTCCCGCAATATTTGTAATTTCGTAATAATCTAAGTTCGTATCGCTAACGCTTACCTTTACCGACTGTTCCTTTTTGAAATATTCTCCGTTAGTCGTTATTATCGGGTCTAGCGTATCTATTGTAAACGTGTACGTTCTGCTGTTCTGCGCCTTATCCGTCGCAACTATCGTATAAACGCCGTCCTCGGAAAACGATTTTCCCGTGTCAAACGGCTCTGCGGTGCCGTTGCCTTTCTTCCATGTTGCGCCCTCAATATTCGTATCGCTAAACTTTACCGTGACTGCGGTCTTTGCATACCCGCCGTCAGTTGTGGTTCCACCGCTCAACTCAATTTTCGGAAGCGTTTTGTCTATCGTAAACGTTTGGCTCGCCTCGTTATTGGCTTTGTCGTATGCGGTAATCGTATAAACGCCATCGGCAAGGTCTTTTGCCGCATAAGTTTTATCACCAGTCAAGCCGCTCTCAATATTCGTAATTTTATAATCTTTTATATTTGTATCGCTAACGCCTACTTCTACCAACTGATTTTCATTAAAATATTCGCCATTTGTCGTTATTGTCGGGTTTACCGTATCAAGAATCACATAGTAATCGGCACTTCTATTGCCTGCTTTATCTACGGCATAAAACGTATATTTTCCGTCCCCGTTGTCGCTAGATATAGTAATTGTATTATTCGTTGTAAATTTATAAGCTTCAGAATTTTTCTGATAATGTATTTCATGAAAATTCTTTTCTGTGGCGGTTATGGTAAAATCATTAGAAGTATATCCGTTATTTCCCACCGTTCCTGATGATAAAGTCGGTTTTGTAACATCAACATAAATGGTTTCGGACGTAAAATCTATCGTATGTAGGTGTCCGTTCAAAGAACGTTTCCCCGTACCACTAATATGTACTTTATATTCGCCTTCCTCTACATTAAACGAAAATTCACCACCACCCTTATTCCATTGGTCATTCGCACCATGGTCTGTTTCCATTGCACGCTTAGTTGAATAGTCGCTTCCGCCGCTCTGGCTAAGTAGCTCTATTGTTAACTCATCACAGTAAGCATAAAAACCGCCCATGCTTGCACTACCCATAGTAAACTCTAAAGCCACCTTTTTCTCGGGTATATACATTGAACCGTCACTGACGGCATTTTTTAATAAGAGGTTTGCTTGAAAATAATACGTGGTACTCGCATTACCGCTTCCTTTATAAAAGTCAAAATTTGCAATAAGTGTAGTTTTCCCGCTGGCCGCACAAGACGCGTCTTTGCTTATAGGGACAAATACGCTGATTGCTATAATTGCAAATACCAAAATAAATAGCAAAATCTTGCCAAAAGATTGTTTCCTTTTTACCTCATAGCTTGACATTCTCTTTCTACCTCCTCAATTTGCTCTGGCACAAAACACCGAAATAAAATAAAATTCCTTACCTGTATAAACGTTGCAGAAAGTATATAATTACCCTTACCCGCCGCGTCATCAGCTAATCTATCTAGTAATACTAATTTGGTCTTAATATCGCATCCGTAAAGTAGCTCAAACGTATCTTTCGGCGTCTTTCCCTTTAGGCATTGCAACCGTTTTTGCACGTCCGCCAACATTTGTACCGCCTTGCGCTTCCGCAACTCGTTTAACTCTTCCGTTTTATTTTCAACGACAAGTTGCGTATCGTTTCTCACGTCATCTATTTGTTGATAGTCCTCGCTTAAAAGCTGTTTTTCGGTTGTCATAAACGCCGTATATTTAGCTATATCGTAGTGCATAACGTCCTCATCAAAATCGATAAACTTACTAGGCTTAAGGTTTGCAGGCTCGGCGTTGTAAATATCTTTTGCTTTGAAAAACGGGGTAAATTTTGCCCTAATCGGATAATTACCCAAACACACAACTATTGCGTTGCCGAAAATTTTGTTTGCGGGGTCGTTCAAATGCTCAAGCTCATTCGGATAAATAAGCGGTACACTCTGCGCCGACGTCGATACCGACATTTCCTTATTCTCCGAATAGCTGACCTGCTTAACTTTCTTTTTGCCGCACATATCTGAAAATGCTTTTCTTGTGTTCTCGTCATTTGTTCCGATAAATATCTGCGCGTTGCAGTTGCTCCGGATAATCGCCGCTACCTCTTTACCGTATTTATCGTCAAGTTGATTAAAGTCTTGGATAACAGGCATAAGCCATATATGCCTCGAACGTCCGACGGTAACTATGCTGTCAAGCTTATGGAAACGCGGCAAGTTGCCGAACTCGTCCATAATAAAGTAAACGTTACGCAATAGCTCTTGCGATTTTGTCTTGCCCGCTATTTTATTCTCCGTTGCCTTTTCAACGAGGGCTTTATACATTTGAGTGATAAACAAGCTGACAAGCTTGTGACGGTTCTCCTTTTCGTCTGGAATTTTCAAGAATAACGCGTTCGCGGTTTCGTCAAAATCGCTAAACTCTATTGCGTTGCCGCTAGTAAGCGCGGCAATTCCCGTGTCCGCCATCCACGTTAAGTATTGACTAACATCGCTCAAGTACGACGATAAAGTTCTATCCTCGGAAACGAGCACCGTATTCGACAAGCCGTGCGACTTCGATTTCGGCGAGCGAGTATCGAAATACGCACGTAACTCTTCGCAATCTCCTTTGGCGTAGTCGCTTACGGTCCTATAAAGATTATAAAGACTAAATTTTTCCCGCGGCATATAGCCGTCGTAAACGTCTTCCCAAAACGCAACTGCAATAGCAAGCAACAAATCGCGCGCACCCTTTTCCCAACCGCTTTCGTTTTTATTTTCAATCGGACACATGGTATAAATTAAGTCCTGTAAGTCAACGAAAATTTCGTCCTTTAACCGTGCGACAATAGCCTTTCTAGCGTCCTCTGCTTCAGATTGCGTCAAGTATACATTGCCGTCGCAAAAATACTTGCCCCGTTTTTGCACTATCCTACAACCGTGAATGCGGTCTGTTTTGCGCCATACGTCATTAAATGGGTTCCATTGGGTAGAGTGATAAACGTCAGCTAAATCTATAACGCTAACCTTGTACCCCTCTGCCATAAGCTTTTTACCATGGTGGTTATATAACTCCCCCTTTGGGTCGGTTATAAGCATAGACGGCTTCGTCTTCGTCCTACACAATATTTCTATAGTCGGATCTATAATTGCCGACGTCTTGCCCGTTCCAGTCGTACCGACTAGAATAGTGTGCGTCGGGTCTTTCAAAACGACGTTTATATCATTGCCTTTTACCTCGGCAGAAATCGGAACGCCGTCATTAACTTTATGTAACTGACTTAATTTTGTCACGGTATATCCCTCATTCTTCGATATTTCCGTCCTGCTCATAAAATGAGAGTTCTCTAGGTCTGCGTTTACCTTTAGAACGCGTTTGCTTCCTCGCACCCTTATATCAAAAGCGACAACGCCTACTATAACCGCTATTACTGCACCCCATATCGCATACAGTTTCCCGTCTGTAATCGCCTCTACAAAATCTGTCTTAAATATGGTCATGGACAAAAAAGCCAACGCCAAAAGGACTACGACCGCCCCTGCTGTCAGTCCGAATATTGTCAATATTGTTTTTTGTAGTTTCGTCAACTCTTTCTTCATTCCTAACCGTTTACCGCTTTTCCGTATTCGTTTTCACGTTCAATTTGTTTTACTGTCTTCATAAAGTTTGCCCGCTCCCCTTTGCAAACTTCGGTAAGCATTTTTTGAATATCCCGAATTGCGTCTACACGCTTTCCACGTCTGCGACGCGCCGCTATTTTTAGGCTCCTATCGTTCACACCGTATTTTCGTTTTTTATCGCGTAAATCGCCGTCCTTTATCATCTTGCAAAGCCCCATAACCACACCGCGTACGCGCTTTTGATAATCAGCCTGCAAACGCTCAAAATAATCAACATTTTTAAGGTCTACGTACTTCGGCTCAAGCCCTGGTCTACCCGCCATCACATCTTCTATCTCATCTTTGCTCATTCGCCTATTGTTGACGTAAGCAAGCTTATTTTCTTTTACGAGCTTAACCACGTTTTCCTTAACGCTCGCTAATTCCTTTATCATCTGCTCATGCGCCAGCCGTGCGTTCTCATCGGAAGCTATAAGCAAGTTGGCCACTAAATCAATTTGCGGATAAAGCGGTTCCATATTCTTGGACCCCGCCTGCAATCTACCAGTTTTAGGCAAACTTGCTATTAACCGATTAAGTTCACGGTTAAGTTGCGTATTTCGCTTTACACCAGTTACAACGTCTTTGCGCACCACTTTTAATGCGTCCATTGCTTTATTTCTGGCAACGTAATATTCTTCCCCATGCTCGTCTAGGTGCATATTTGCGCTCACAAGATAATTATCAATAGCTTTTGCCTCGAATTTGCCTTTCTTTGTGTAACAAAGCTCATTGTTTTTATCCCTACGCAACGGCTGTTTCTCGAAAAACGCAAAATGTATATGGCGGTTATCCGTATCATCATGCAAAGACGCATAAAGGCGTACGTTCTTTGGCTTCAAGTGCGTACGCTCTAAAAAAACGTTAAACGTCTGCTTTAGGAACTTAACGGCGTTCTCTTGAACATCAAACACTTCGTTATACTGTTCTTCAAAGCTTATGAAGCCGTGCCAGATTATGCTTTCCGTCTTTGCCAACTCCTCTTTCAGTTCCGCTACTTGCTCATCGCTCAAGACACCGTTCATATCGAAAAGTCCGCCGTTCGTACCCTCGCGCGTGAAGTAGTGCTCAGCGTCCTTATTCTTTACTACCTTTTTATTGTCCAAAGCATACGTAAAAAAGTTGTACTCGCTCGTAAGGTTATAGAACTTACGACGTGCTTCGTACTTCTCACGGTCTTTACCTTTTAGGTAAGACGGTGGGTTGGGCTGTGTAAAAGCGATATTAAATAGTGCTTTTGGCATTGCCTATCTCCTCTCTATAAGTCAAAAATGTCGTTATAAACGGTCATAACAAGACTTGTCCTTGTGTGTTCGGTTTTGCTGTTCTCCAACATTCGTATCGTCCAGTCCCTGTGTGTTTCTATCGCCCTCTTACGACTGTCTTCGATGAGTTTGCAATTATTGCAAAATTCTAAATTGTCAATGACGTCTTCGTTATAAAGAAACCTGTTTAAGCCGCTTGCCAACGCACACGTTTCTATCGTTTTACCGAAAAAAGCGTAATAGTTATCGCTATTACCGATAAATTCAAGCTTTTTTTGCAATATCGCATTCATTTCTACGTTTTCCATGCTATTACTCCTTTTTCATAAACCGCTTAATTAGGCTGTCTTTAACACGCTGTATATAGTCTGGCAAGCTCGATAAATACCCGCTCTCTATCAGTTCGCTACTAACCGCCTCATTCTTTACACGCATTAGTTCCGCATTGTAAAGAGTAGAAACAAGCATTTCCATAACGTTCATCATAACGAAAATGTCATCTACCGTTACCGACACGTCCTTTACTTTTTTGTTAAGCTCGTTAAGCTTGTCGTCGCTCCTCTCGAAAACGGCTTTCTCGCTTTGTATCTGACGTTTATCGCCCTCTTTCATTTGCTTGACGCCAACCGTCAACGCCCTATTAAGTAGCTCGTTCATCGACGAAAATTTGCCATTGTCTGCAAGTGCATAAAGCGCAGTCAGAAGCTCATCATCATAGACGCGCAGTCTGAACGAATTGGTTTTATTGTCTTGTGTTTTCATATCCTCTCCCGACGCGCAAGCGTCAACCGAAAAATGGTTTCCATTTTGTCCAAATTTTGGTGTGCCACCGTGGGGCACCAAAATTCCTAGGTGTGCCACCACATAACACTTTGTGTTAAAAGCCGAAAATTCGGTTTGGTGTGCCACCGTCTTATCCTGCTTAGGTTTTTAAGGTCAAAAAATAAAGAGAAATTCAATCTCACTTTATTTTTTTGCTACCGTTTTTCTGTCCGCCGCTATAACGAACCTTCAAGCTTGAGCAAGCTTTCTGTATCGAGCGCGTTACATACGCCGCATTTTTCGTTTGAGGACGATAACGACCAGAGCTTTCAAAGACGCTACGCATTTGTTCCTCGTTGCAATCGGAAAAGAAAGCCAACATGTTCAGCAACGCTAAATCATCGCGGTGTTTGTCGCCTGTGACGTCGCCGCCATTATAAAGTGTATCGAACATTTCCCCTCTCTTCGAATTGCGTATCCTCTCTATCAATTCGGCGTCGCTTTGATAGCGTAAATCGGTCGTTCTCGGCGTGTACGCTCTAGGTGCAGGTTCTTCTTTCGCCCGCTCCCCTAATTGCTTTCGTAACCACGTCATGGTCGCGGATGGGCATTGAGTTAGTTCCTTTGACTTGCCAAACATGTTGCCAGTCATTGACATGAAGCGGGAATTATCGTAAACTTCGAGTTCTTCTCCGTTCAACTCCGTACGGTTGCAATATTTGCCATTGGATAAAATATCGTCCTTTAAGAAAAAGTGAAGCCCATTTCCAGACGTGCTCTTTTCACAATAGACGTTAGCTAGTTCGGGAACGAGCTTGTTTGCAATATCGTTCATTTCGCCCTCTGCCTTAGTCGTAGCTACACCGTTAAGCTTCCCGTCTTTCACTATGCACTTATCGAGGTCTATACAACTTATACCGCTACCGTCAAGGGCGAACGACAAGCCCTCACAGTTATTTTCAACGGCATAATTGTATGCAGTATCAAAATCAGCCCACGTCGAGCTATCGTCGATTTTCGCCCATTTCCCAGTATGCGCCGAAAGAACGAACTTGTCCTTCTTCCCTTTTTCTTCGTTCCATTTCGTCCTATATACACACCAGTTCGGCATTCCTTTCATCTCGGCAGGCACGTTATTTTTGAGTTCTTCCAACCTTGCAACGTTCCGTTTTGACGCCGAAACCCGCTGCGCGCTCTTGCCACTTTCTTTGCCATCTAAAACGGCGCGCAATTCCTCGCTTGTCAATTTGACCTCGCGTCCATCGTCTTTAAGGGTAAATTCAAAATTCGGCGCCGTTACTAATCTAACTGCGTTTTCTTCGACATGCAATTTACTAGTCGGAGCCAAAAACACAAACGAGGAAAACTCCACGCCCTTTGGCATTCTCAACATCGTAGATTTTCCGTACTCTTTGAGTTTATTTTCAAGCGGAAAAACAAGTTCAACTTGTCCGACTTGTTGAGCTTGTTCGGCTTGTTGAACTTGTTGTTGTGGCTCTTTTTTGTGTTCTTCTCGAGCTTTACTCTTTACCGAAATTTTCTTTTGCGTTTTGTCTTTCTCAATTACAACGACGTCATGAGCTTCGCTAAGTTGCTGTATGTAATTATCGGCTACATGATATGGAAAGCCCACCATCGGAACGCGTTCTCTAAGTCCAACGTCGCGCCCCGTTAAGGTTAAATTTAGCTCTTTGGCTACGTCTTGTGCTTTGTCCCCCATGACTTCGTAAAAATCGCCTATTCGTTGAGCAACGACGGCGTTCTGGTTCTCGTTCTGAACGAGGGCGTAATCTCGATAATACGGTTGCGCTCCAAATATTTTTATCTTCTCAATGCCGTTTTCACTTCCGACGTCATACTGTATATCGTTCGCCCACTTGCAACCGTCAGCTTGCGAATAACATACATTTAATATTGTTTTATATGTATTCTTTCCTTTGAACGCCTCGTTCATCTCGCCTAAGAGTTGCTCCGCCTGCTCTAACGGCATACTGGTGTTCTCTTTCACAAAACCTATTTCAGACTGCCCATAAAGAACGTAAGGCTTCCCCTCTTTATTTACCAGAGTTTCTATCTCTTGACGTAGAGCTTCTTCTTGAGCGACGTTTTGTTTTTCTTTTGTGTTCTCCACCGTCTTTGCTTTTTCAAGATAATTTTCTTTGATATAGCTCGTTATCTTGCCTGCGTCTGCGGCGGCACGATAGAATACGTTCGGGTCTTTTTTTACTACGGATAACCACGATTTCAAATAAGCCGCATGATTTGCTATTTCCGCACCGGAAAGGTCTATGCCCATGTCACTCTGCATAAATGCCGACGTAAGCTCTGCGCGCAATTCTTCGACTACGTAATTTGCGCTACCAAAACCGCCGCTCATATCACGATTTAACCGACTGCTATGCCCCGTCGAGTGCCCTATTTCGTGCAAAGCCGTAGCGTAATAATCGTTCATTGTCTTGAACTTGTCAACTTCGGGCAAATGAATATCGTCCGTTCTCAAGCTATAATATGCGTTGTTCCCACCGTCATAATGTACAGGTGCCGCGCTGTTGGCTATTATCGTTTCTATGCGCTCGTTCTGCGCTTGCCGCTCCTCTGCGGTCATTTCTTTTTCTCTTGTGTTTTCTGGGAAATTATCGCATTGTTCGGCGTTAAAAACATTGTAATATTTCAAAACTCTGCTAACGTGCTCGGCAAGATACTCATTGCGTTCTTCGTCCGACATACCATCTAATACGCTCTCATCAAACGGCTTCTTTGTCTTTTTGTCGTACTGCGACCAGAAAAAGACGTCGCTTGACTTCGAACCCGCCTTTATCGACGCGCCTAAGTCCTTGGCTTGGTTAAACGTTACCCATCGAGGGTCTGTAAAGCCCTGCCGTTCGGCGGCTACAGCAAGGAATATGGAATTTAAGCCGTTATAATTTTTCAACGTGGCTCCGTTAAACGGCACGTTGGTTGAATACCACCCTTTAACCCAACGTTCGGGGTTCTTCTCCATGCTCTCTATTAATGCGTTGAGCATAGTCATACGCTTTTCTTCTACAAGCTTCCGATAATCAGCCATTGTCCCCCCTCAAGACGTTTATCTCGATACTTAACGTTGCTTCCTCATCTGGTAAATCACTTGCCAACGTTTCATCGCAACCGAAAGTTTGGCGCATGTATTCATCGAATGACATACCCTCAAGGTCTACCTTTATACTAGGAATTTTCTTAGGTTTAGTATCATTAAACTTTTTTGACCTCATATCAGCTCCTTTAAGAACACAAGACAGAACCACCTCGCCACATCAACCTCTTGCTTTACGCGCATATATTCTTGTAAATAAGTATTGGCTTCTTATTTGTGTTCTCTTGTTAGTTATTTATTATTTATAATTTATATATCGTCTGCAATTTTTGACGTACCCCACTGCAATTTTTGACGTACCCCACTGCAATTTTTGACGTACGTCATTTTTTGACCCGCGTCAATTTTTGACCCACGTCAATTTTTGACGTACCTCAACTTTCGGTTTTATTGCTCGGGCAAAGAATAGCCACTCCGCGCTTGAGTTGATTTATGTAATCCAAGTTGGCACGGTACGCGCAACGTTTAACGTTGTCTTTGGTAAATTCACGTTTGAATATGTAATTTTTATCTTGTAGGTTTTGTAACATTGCCGTAACCGTGTTGTGTGACTTTATATTGCCAAAAGTTTGCATAAACTTTAGCGACCCTGTAAACTCGCTCTCCCCGTCTTGAGAAAAACTGTAGATTATGGCAAATATGATAAGCTCGTTACCTTTCAACCTTAAGACGTTCAGCATCCACCCTAGTACCGTGTAAAAGTTCTCGTCCCTTATTGTGTTATTCATTACAGTTTCTCCTTTACTCATTGTCCTTAGAGGCGTTCCCCCTCTCGGACAGACACTCCCCCTTTTTTGCAATAAAAAAGGCTTACGTCAATAACATAAGCCTAGTTCTGAATATATACTTGACTGGTGATATTGACATTCTCTCTCTAAATCTCTCCACTAATACTTAGTAGAGAGAGAATGTCGGGTTCACTACAAGAATTTGCTAGTAGAATAACGCGTTCAAATAAGAATTTTGCTCGTTCAAATAGCAAACCCTTTCATTCACCTAAATTTTACACTAACCGCTATGGGGACAAATCGGAAGCTTTTTTCCTTTAAACTCTCAAAAAGTGAAAACCACGCTTTTCGCTTTTTGCCCGCACGGGGTTTGGGTGCGTGAGCCTTGAATACCAACAAAACAAGGGGTCCCCGAAAACCTTATAGGTTTTTGGGGTATAGATACGGGGACTACTTTTCTTCCTTATGAGTCGGACTTACGCGGAAAAAAGATTTTATCCGTACAAAGCGTTAGCGACTTCGGGAAAATCCCGCGTAACGAGTGGTCCGATACACCACTTTGGGTGTCGTTTTAGTGCTGTTTGGAATTAAAGTTGCCGCTAAAATCGTGAGTTATCCACAGTTATACAGGAAGTTATCCACAATTATGCACGGTTATCCACAAATTTACGACGTTTCGTTGCAACCGCCACCGAATTACAAACGTCAAAATACTATCAATAAATAACAGTAAAAATATACCGAAACGGCGCAAAGGGTTTACTTTATGCCCGTCTTAATATATAATGATAGCGGTATGCGAAAGATTTTCAAATGGACGATTGCGTTCGCGGTATGTATATTAACGGTATTTGCGCTCTGCGCCTGCAACGGCGCGGACTTTTCCAAACTGCAAATTATAGCCGAAGACGTTACGGACGTTTCCCCCGACGACGAATACGCCCTGCAATACTCCATAAAGGACTACGACAAATTTTCAAAAGAATTTAATCTTACTTTGACCGTGCGCGTTTTCGACGAAACGCAATCCCCCGTCGAAGTTAAAAACAACCGCACCATAAAAGTGGAAAAGAACAAAACCTATACGGTAAATATCATATGCTCGGCGGAGATTGACGGCGAAATCAAAACGGTTACCAAAAACTTTACGGTTTCGGCGATAAAAGAACCGATAATTTATCTTTACGCCGGCCGCACTGTGTACAAAACCATTTCCGTACGCGTCGGAGACGCTTATCCTATCGAAAATCTCGAATACGTTCCCGATTACTACCCTGCCGACACCCCCGGTATCAAGCGAACGATAATTTCCAAAAAATGGACGGTGGAAGTCAACGGGCAAAAGGAAGACCTTGCCCAAAAACATTTGGAAAATATTCAGTCGAACGTTATTATTCGCGCAGTGTACCAATATAAAGAAGAACCCGTAAAATTGAAATTGCAATATTTTGTAAACGGCGGACTTTTAGCCGACGACGAGGGCGTTCACGATACGGTGACGTACGAACTGGCTTACGGAGAAACGGTATATTTCAGTACCCTGCCCACGCGAACGGGCTATATATTCGACGGTTGGTACACCGACGAAAAACTGACGTCTTTACTCATTATCAACTACGACAAGCGCATGACTATCACGCGCGATATGAAGCTATACGCAAAATGGACGGAAGAACGGAACGTCGAATGGAACGATTTATACGAATTTAAAAAAGCGACTTACCAAGGATACGACTACTATACGGTAAAATTTATCGGAGAAATTCCCGCCGACGGAAAAGTTCTCCTACCGGTCGGCAAGGACAATATCCCCGTACGAGGCTTGACCGCATTTGCGTTCGGCGGCAAAGCCGTAAAATCGGTTGTTATTCCCTCCCGCTACGACCTGTCGATATACGGCGCGTTTAACGGCTGCACGGAACTCGAAGAAGTCGTTTTCGAAGCCGACAGTCAACTCGCTTAC
>CAYVEU010000002.1:0-34662 GCA_964450015.1 uncultured Christensenella sp.
TGGACGCACCGCGTTCGTCGGGCGCGTTGGGCGCGGCGATAATAGCTATGATAGGACTCGGAAGGCTAAACGGCTTCGCGGACGCGAAAAAGTTTGTTAAGGTATCCAAAACGTACGTTCCGAACGCCCAAAACAGAGCTATTTACGACGAACTATTTACGTCATATAAAGACGTATATTATTCTTTGAAAGCCGCATATAAGCGCGCAAACGGAACGAGATTTATTTAAGGAGGAGCCATGGACAAGAAAATTCAAACTATCCTTGACTACGCGAAGCGTTTGACCGAAGAGAATTTGGTATCGGAAAACGACTATATAGCGCTACGCGTCGACAATAAGGATATGTATATTACGAGGGCGAATTTAGACGGTATTACCGAGGAAGGGGTAGTTCGCGAGGATTACACCAAGAGCGACAACGCGGCGGCGGCTATTTTCAATATCTACGACGTAAACGCGATAATTTACGCGCATCCCGAAAAGTGCCGCGCGGTTGCAAAGTCCGGAAAAACCATAGTTGCGCCGTTGGACGATATGGCGCAAATAGTCGGGTACAAGTGCAAGGTCGTACCCAACAGCATAAAGGAAATAATACCCGCAATGAAGAGCGCGAACTCCATTTTGATAAAAGACGACGGCGCGTTGACGTCCGGCAGGACTTTGGACGAAGCGTTTACCTGTTTGAGAGTTTTGGAGAAATCGGCGCGCGTCACTATCGCGGGCACGGTTCTCGGCGGTTGCCGCAAGATAGGATTTTTGGACGCAAAGCTTATGCGTTTCGTCTACAAGATGAAATACAGCAAGCAAAACCAAAAGAACAAGGCGAGCGAGGAGGTGTAGTTATGACGGAACAGGAACTGAGAGTAATTTTAAAGGACTCCGGCGTAAAGCTTTTGGAGAACAACCTCGTGCAGGGCACTTGGGGCAATTCGTCGGTTAGGCTCGACGACAAAACGATACTCGTTACTCCGTCGGGACTCGACTACGTTTCGCTAAAACCCGAAGACATGGCTGTCGTCGATATAGAAACGCTCGAATGGAGCGGAAAATACAAGGCGACGAGCGAAAGGGGCATACACGCGGGCGTATACAAGACCAGACCCGAGATAGGAGCGGTCATCCACACCCATCCGACCTACGGTAGCATATTTGCCTCGGCAAGAGTGACTTTGCCGTGCTTTAAAGAAGAGATGAAAGCCATTTTCGGAGGAGACGTGCGCGTTGCGGACTACGGTTTGCCCGGAACGAAGAAGCTCCGCGCCGCGACGATAAAGGGTATGGACGGGCGCAACGCTTGCTTTATGGCAAACCACGGCGTTTTGTGCTGCGGTAAGACCATGGACGACGCGTTCGAAGTCATCTACAACTTGGAAAAATTCTGCCGCGAGTATATCGAAACGGAAGTTTGCAAATTAACCGGCGCGGCGGAGTTCAGTGAAGAACTCTTAAACGACTTATTCATTAAAGGATAAAGTTCGGTTTGATTGCCAAAAAAAGGATAGATTTAAAAGTGGGGTGCACTTCAAAGTCTATCCTTTTTTCTTTAAAATTATCCTTAACTGCCCGATAGGGCTTACCGCGGAGCGTTAATTCTCTGCCGCAACGCGCGCAACGCGGCTTGCCCGTTGGGGCAATTCCCTTTTACGCTTTGTCGGAAGGGTATTCGACTGATTTTAAATATAAACCCTGCGCGCCCAAAGTTTTGCCGCCTTTCGTGCGGTCGCCCGTTTCCAGCATCGTTTTTATCGCCGTTTCGGGGAGTTTGCCTATTCCTATCCAAAACAGAGTGCCGATAGCAATTCTAACCATATTGTAGAGAAAGCCGTTGCCCGTTATTTCGAATTCTATATCCTCGCCGTTTCGCGTTAGGAATGCGTCGTACACGGTGCGCACGGTATTCGTAATATGGCTGCCCGTCGCCGCAAACGCGGCAAAATCATGCGTTCCGACGAGGTCGCGGCAAGCAAGTTGCATTTTGTCGAAATCGACGTCCTTATAGGGAATTTGCGTGCTCAAAAAGTTTTTGACGGGGTGCAAAGTTCGGGAAACGTACGCCTTGTAGAGGTAGGTTTTTTTCTTTGCCGAATACTGGGCGTGGAAGTCGTCGGGGACTTGAATTGCGTCGAGAACCCGAATATCGTCGGGCAGGGTCGTGTTCACCGAATAGGCTATTTTTTCTACGGGGAAAAAGCCGTCGTAGTCGAAATGCGCCTTTTGACCCAGCGCGTGAACGCCGCGGTCGGTCCTGCCGCTCGCAACCAAAACTATTTTACTTTGCAAAACAAGCGAAAGCTTTTCTTCCAGGACCTGCTGTACGGCGAGAGCGTTTTTCTGCCGTTGCCAGCCGGCGTAATTTTTGCCGAAATATTCTATCGTTATCAGTATTCTCATATTTACACCGCGGACCTAAATCAGTCCGAAAAATCCCAATTTAAGCAGTATGACCATCATCAAAAATACCGCCGTCACGAGCGCGGCTATGAGGTCGCGAACGGAAAAAGTCAGTTTTTTCATTTTCGTGCGGTTTGGCGTCGCGTTGTAACACCGCGCGTCCAACGCCATTGCCAGTTCGTCCGCGCGCCTGAACGCCGAAACGAAAAGGGGTATCAAAACGGGCAGCATGGCCTTTGCGCGCTTTATCAGTCCGCCGTTATCGAAGCACGCGCCGCGCGCTTTTTGCGCCATGGTTATCTTGTCTATCTCTTCCATAAACGACGGGATAAACCTTAAAGCAATACTCATGATTATCGATAAATCGTGCACCGGAATTTTTATCCATTTTAACGGGGTGAGCAAATTTTCCAGTCCGTCGGTCAAATTCATCGGGGTGGTCGTCAGCGTAACGAGCGAAGTTGCGAGCACTAAAAAGATTAGGCGCATTGCCATTTTCGACGCGAAAATGAGCCCGTCGACGGTGATTATTATCTTCCACCACGACCATAAAACTTTGCCTTCTTTATAAAAAAGCACGTTGATAATTATCGTTACCACGACGATAAACAAAACCGCTTTAACGGATTTCAGTAAACTTTTTATCGGTATACGGGACACCAAAGCGGACGTTAAAAGAAAAACGAAGCAAGCTAGGTAAGTGTAGTAATTGTTGCATAAAAATATGGCGACGATGTAAACTACGCTCGCCAAAAGCTTGGTTCTCGGGTCCAATTTGTGAATGAAAGAATTTGCGGGATAGTACTGTCCGAAAGCTACGTCACGCATCGCGTTTACCTCCCAACGTTATAAGAAGGTCGGCTACGAGTTCGTCCTTTGTGAGCGATTCTTTTAAGCTGAACCCGCGTGAATTTAAAAGCTTGACGGTTTTTACTACGTGCGGAAGGCGCAGCCCCAACGCCTCGGTATCATGGTTATAGAAGAGGTCGCGCGGCGTTGTGTCGTAGAGAAGTTTTCCGTTTCTCATGACCAAAACGCGGTCGGAGTACTCCGCGATTTCGTCCATATTGTGACTGACGGTTATGACTGTCGTGACGAAGCCGCCTTTAAGGCTTTTTATCAAATCGAGCATTTCACGCTTGCCCGCCGGGTCCAGTCCTGCCGTCGGCTCGTCCAGGATGAGAATTTTCGGTCGGTAGGCGAGAACGCCCGCGATAGCGACGCGCCGTTTTTGTCCGCCCGAAAGTTCCAACGGCGACCGGTCCTTAACGTCGTCGTAGTCGAGTCCGACCATGGCGACGGCTTCCCTTGCGGCGGCTTCGGCTTGCTCTTTGGTCATACCGAAATTGAGCGGTCCGAATTTTACGTCCGCGGCAACGGTGTCGGCAAACAATTGGTATTCGGGATATTGAAAAAGCATACCGATGCCGTTTCGCAACGATTTATAGTCGGGCTTTTTTTTCGAAAGGTCTATATCGAGTACGGTAATTTTTCCGCTCTGTAATTTTATAAGTCCGTTAAGGTGCTGAATAAGAGTGGACTTGCCGCTGCCGGTCGAACCGACTATGCCCACGCTTTGTCCTTCTTCGACGACGAAAGAAACTCCGTCGAGAGCGCGTTTTTCGAAAGGGGATTTTGCACTGTATACGTAGGAAACGTCGTTTACTTCAATTTGCATATTTCCTCCGCCAGTTCTTCGTCGGTCAAAGTAACTTTTATATCTAATCCGCCGTCTATCAACGCTTTGCTTATCGCCGCCGGCGCGGGCAGTTCCAGCTTTGCCGCGCGAATGGAATCGAAGTCCGCAAAAACTTCTTTGGGCGTGCCCTGCGAAACAATACGCCCCTCGCTCATAACGAAAATCTTATCGGCGTTTAAGGCTTCGTCCATATAGTGCGTAATGAGAATGATAGTTACGCCTTTTTCTTCGTTGAGTTTTTTAACGGTATCGACTACTTCCGTCCTGCCCTCGGGGTCGAGCATAGCGGTGGATTCGTCGAGTATCAATACGTCGGGCAGCATTGCAAGAACGGACGCTATTGCCACGCGCTGTTTTTGTCCGCCGCTTAACTTTAAAGGCGTGCGGTCGCGGTGTTCGCTCATTCCGACCGTTTCCAATGCCCAGTCGACGCGTTTAACTATCTCTTCGCGGGGTACGCCGAGGTTTTCGGGTCCGAACGCCACGTCGTCCTCTATAATGGAGGCGACCATTTGATTGTCGGGATTTTGAAAAACCATGCCGACTTTGCGGCGCAGTTCGAAAATCGTCTTTTCGTCGGCAACGTCGACGCCGTCTACCGTAATTTTCCCGTCGGTCGGAACTAAAATGCCGTTGAGAAGTTTGGCAAAAGTAGACTTGCCGCTGCCGTTGTGTCCCAAAAGCACGACAAAGTCGCCTTTGCTTATTTCCAAAGACAAGTCCTTTACGGCGACAATCGAATCTTCGCCGCTGCCGTAGGTAAAGGATACGTTATCGACTTTAATAAACGAATCTTCCATACACAATAGTTTAACATAGTCTGGACAAAAACGCAATTAAAGTATATAATAAGAAGCGTACATATCGCATTTCTTTACGCCCATAAAAACGAGGGAAAGTAATTTTCGGAATTTACTTTTTTTCGTAAAAACTAAAAAAGCGGACTAGATTATAGTTTTTATGGGCTTTCCTAAAAGGCTTCTCTACCGTACGACGGTACGGCTACGCTTGCCTTTTCGGAAAAACAAACGCAATCTGTCCACTTCTCGTGCATTGCGCGCACATATCGCATTTCTTTGCGCCCATAAAAACGGTTAAAAGTAAAACGACATAAATAATAGGTGAAAAATGGACCCGATAATCATAGCGGTAATAGTGATTTTATGCCAGTATCCGTTGGCGATACTTACTCTTTTAAAGCTCTTTAAAACGGGCTTAAACAAGAGTCAATCAATAGTTTGGGACGTGGTGATAGTAGGGTTGCCTTTCGTCGGCGCGGCGGCTTTTTGGCTTGCGTATCTCATAAAATACAGAAAAATAAAATCAGTTAAACAGGCTCCCGAAACGGAGAATAGGGAAACCGAAAACGACAACAAAGAAAAACAAGAATCAAAAGAGTGAATAGTGAAAAGTTGCGGATAAGAAAGGAGATAAAGGTTTTTATCTCCTTTAACTTTTCAAAATGAAAAAACGACGCTTTTTGCGTTTTGCCCGCAAGGGGTTTGGGTGCGTAAGCCTTGAATACTAACAAGGGGTCCCCGAAAACCTTATAGGTTTTTGGGGTATAGATATGGGGACTACTTTTCTTCCTTGTAAGTCGGACTTGCGCGGAAAATAAAATTTATCCGTGCGTCGGGTTTTCCCGACCGCGAGTAAATTTCCGCATTACGATTGGTCGGAAGCGAAAGCGCCGTGTGGGCGGGTGGGACTACACTAATCAAAAATCGGAAACGATTATTTTCGATTTTTGCCCTTGCGGGGTCGGGGTGTGTGAACCCCCGAAAGCCTATTTTGTCCGAAAAAAATAATCCTCTTCCTTTATTCAAGAAAAGGGGACTACTTTTCTTCCTTGTAAGTCCGACTGAAACGGAAATAGATTTTGTTAGCATAAAAGCGTTAGCGACTGCGTGTAAAATCCCGTTTCACGATTGGTCGGAAAGTCTTACAAATCGTCCACGTCCTGAACGGGCGTTTCCTCAGGTATCTCGTCCGCAGGAACGATACCCGGAATGATTACTTCGCCGTATTTCGGCTTGCGCGTGCCCGTATAGCTTCCGTCCGGGTCGGTCGAGGGCGCGTAAAAATCTCTATTGCGTTTTGACATAATTTACTCCTTTTTTCGAAGTTAGTATCTGTTAAAATTTGCGACTTATGCGTAAAGAAAACGAGAAAAAAGCGGTATTCTTCTTTAACCGGAAAAAAAGCGGAAGCCGCGTGACGATTGGTTCGAGGGTTTGCCTAAAAATGGTTATTGACACGCGCGGTTTTTCGTACTATAATTATATTACTTAAAATATTATTAGGGCTTACTATGCCCTTTTGCCGGCGGAGGAAAGATATATGAATAAAGGCAGGTTTGGAAAAGTTTTGATATTAATAGCGGCGCTGTTACTGTGCGCGCTCGTTTTTTCCGCCTGTGAACTTTCCGATCCCGACCGCGGCAATAAATACTATATCAACGACAACGAGTTCAACAAGGTCAACAACGTCAGCAGCGAGGACAAAAATTCCGCAATAAACCACGTCACCGACGGTATTACGAATTTGCGCAAGTATTTGGATTCCGACGTTGTGTCCAGTACCGGTTATTATATGGGGTTGGAATTTAACGTCGACACCTTGGATCCCGATACGGACGAGGGCGGCAACTTCCGTTTGAAAATACAGGCGCACTTGTTTACTTTTAAGTACGAGAACGACGACGGCACGCCCGTCAACAGGTTCTACGACGAGAGCGACGGACAAATTTACGACGAGCAAAAATACGACGAAAACGGCAAGCCCACGCGTTTGACGGCCGAAGAGTACCACAACAAACTGATAAAGAAAAGCGATATACTCATCGAATGGTACAACGGCACGACCAACGAAATGCTGATAGGGTTCTATTTCGATGGACAGAACGACGGCGCGGAAGACGACGGCAACGTGCTGTATCTCAACTTGCAGGGCGCAAAGAGAAGCTTTGACAAATTCGGCGATACGGTCTTATACAGGCAGCTTATACGTTTGCTCATGAACCTATCGGTGGAAAAATTGCTGACGGCGGGCAACTTGCAGGGCGACGCGGGCGTCGGCAGCTTGCAAAACATATTCCAAATGGCTGTAAGAGATACCGGCTATAAGGTAGTAATCAACGGCGACGTTTGGAGCACGCTTTTCGAACGTTTGAACGGTACCGACATGCTCGCTCCGAACTTTACCGATATTATTCAGGGGCTCTTCTCCCCGTTCGGAAACAAAATCGACCCGTTTACGTCCAAATATCTGGGCTTCGCGTTCTCGGTCGTGGGAAGCGCGGTCATTCAGAGCCTCGCAAGCGATATGCAGTTCTTTACCGGACCCGATCCGGTGGCTTCTACCGAAATAATGACGGGCGCATACATGGCTTTCTCGGGCACGGCGCTTTCGGACGAACGGGTGTATAACTACGTTTCGGATATTTCTTTCGACTACGGTCTTTATCCGCCCGACGATATGAAACTCGACAGGGATTTCTACGTTCCTTACGAATACGGTCAATACGAGTTTACCGGCAATTTGTATATTCCGCTTATCAACAGCAATTTCGACGCGTTGATAAGAACGGATATGCAACAGTACGACAACTCGACCAACAACGTGTTTATGGAGTTCAGGGACATCGCAAACGGCGAGCTTATGATAGGCGCGTATTACAGGAACGAACGGTCGTATATCGATATTTCCGGTTTGGAATACCTCTACGGCTGGATAGACTTGAACGAATTGGGCTTCCCGAAAGTCTACGACGAGAGTTTGAACTTAGCCGAGCTTTTGGCGTCTATGTTCAAGGGAATAAACGACGGTATCGTCAGCATAGTCGACTCTATTTTAAGCCCCAATTCCAACGACAAGGAAAACCATTTACTCGAATATATCATGGCGAACATCACGCCGCACTTCAAAGACCCGAACGACGTATTTACGTATAACGGCGAAACGCTGCTCGTCGATATGCAGCTTATCAAAGACTTTTTGCGGGAAACCGGCAACGGAACGTATACGACGAGACAAATCATCAATAATTTAGACTCCATGCTTCCGTACACGATGGACCAAATAGCTATCATGCTCGGCGTGCCGAGCGCGGAAGTCATGCTCGACAACTCGTATTTTAATATTACTTGGAACGTCGATACCAACGAGATTATTATAGAGCTGTTCACCAACGTCGGCGTTAAAGAGGGCGAGAGTTCGACGCTTATCTTCCAATTGTCCTTAATTCCCGTCGTAGTCGGACAAAAAGTGAACATCGCAAATATCAATTTCGAGCCGTTTAAACCGTTGCAGGATATTTACACGTATTCGGCGACGATGGACGGCAATTTCTATTTCAGCGCGGCGGAAACGGTCGATTTGTCGAAACTTTTGTCGGCGACGATAGCCGAGAACTCGGGACTTAACACGCAGTATCAGCTGGAAAGCAACGCGGGACTCACTTTCGAGCTCGTCTACGACCAGTTTGTAAAAGACCCGCCCGATTACACGGGCAAGAACCGAGCGGGCAGGAGCGCGTTCGAGCTCAACGTTTGGCTGATAGTCAACGAGAATAAACAGATTGCCACGTCGGGCGACTATGCGGACAACTGGACCAAAAGCGGACTCGTCATATCTCTTGCGTCCGACGACGTTGCGTTCAACAACGAGGTTTACAATGACCCGACGAGGGTAGGCGAACTCGGTTACGTTTGGGTCAGCATAGAATGTCTCACCGAAAAGGGCGTGCAAAAGATTCCGAAAGTGAAGATACGCGAGGACCACTTTATGAGTTCCATGCATGCGTATTTCAACGGCACGAGCATATCCGACGACGCGGCGGAACTCGGCAACACGGACGTAAACCTGAGCATAACGAGCATACTGTTTGCGCTTATAGAGGACAGTTACGTCGTTATGGAACCCGAGCAAATGGAGATAACGTCGAGCAACGAAACGCTCCAAAACCTCTTCAAAGTAAAAGGCCTTATCGGCAATATCCGCGCAAACGCGGGATTCAGACAGAGAGTTTCGGGACTTGAAAACATAAAGAACGAATACGGCATGTATCAAGTCGGGCAGTTTGAGGACATGGAGAGTCCCAACCCCTATGTCACCGTTTTGCACGACACGATACCCGTATATTTCTACGACGATTACAGCGAACTGTACCACTTCCTCGATTACGATTTCCGCGTAGACCCGATAACGGGCGTTATTCAAATGTATAGAAAAGGCGGACAGGTCGAGATTGCCCGCGAGGACCCCATTCAGTATGCGGGCGACTCCTTCTACAACAACGAGGACGACAACAATCAGGACGTATCGCAGGTCAAATTCCGTATACAAAAGCTGCCGTTCATTTATATGGTCGGCGAGAAGTACTGCTATATCGACTACGAAGGCAACGAAGTCGTCATAGACGAGGCGAGCGGGTACTTAGAGCACGCGATTCAAGTCGACGGCTCCGTCATAACGTACGTAAAGTACGCGGGACTACGCGATAAAGTTTATTGGTTGGGCGGCACAAAATACTGCTATTTCGACGAAAGTTTCGCATTGACCGACGAAAAAGGCGACTACGTTTATCTCTTGCCGAGAAGCGAAAGAGATATGCTTTTCGAATACGATTTGTTAAGCATAGAGATAACCAAAGACTGTAAAGAGCAATACGCGCCCAGAATAAACGGCAGCTTTATGGGCGAGATACGCCGCTATATTTTGAGAATGACGGACGCGGGGTATTCGGTTACGCTCGGAAGTATAATCGAGCTCGTCAACGCCGACGTCGACGAAAACGGCACGGGACGGTTCTACTGCGACGAGGACAGAGAGAACAAAATTCAAATTTACGACGAAGACGGAGTGTTGATAGGCGAACCCGACGCTCCGATAGGCTTGTACGTCATGGAGCCGAGCGAGCCGCTCGCGGACATGATAGACGTAAATATGCAAGTCGGCGGCGCCGAGGCGGTTCTTGCCTTGCCCGCGGCGTTCGATATAGACTGGGACAGCGTTACGCTCAAAGGACTTATGACGGTCACCGAAGTTACCGTTGCGCCGGGGACGATGGGCGAAGCTACTTTCCCCGTCCGCATAATCGTAACCAACAGAGAGATAAGCAAGATAGACGTTACGACCGTATTTACCGAAAATTCCGAAAAAATGACCCAAGACGTGCCGGTCGTTGACGCAATAGACGTCGACCCGTACGACTTTATCCTTGCAAAGAACGAGTTCTTTATGGATATAAGGAACTTCAACCCCGAAAACTATTCGAGAGATAACGGCGAGTATTTGACGGCGTTCCGCGCAAAAGAGAAAGAATTTATCAATCTCTTCTTCTCGAACAAGCGCTTCACCATCAACTTCGACTATGAAAACAGCAACCTTGCGTTGCAAAACGTCAAAGAAGAGTACTGGGCAAAGAGCTTCGACAATATTGCGGACAAGGAGCTGTTCGATTGGAATTTCGACGCGTATGAGGGCGGCAACAACCTGGAAAGCATGATAACGACCGACGGAGTAGTGCTGTATCTGCACACATATTTCCGCGGGCAGCTGATAGCTTTGCGCGTGAATTTCCAACGCAGGAAGCTCGTATTGGTGCATTTCGGCGAGAACGATACCTTCGGCGTGGATAAAAACGGCAATATCGACCCGAGCGTAGAGGAAGTCAACGCGGGGCTGGACCCGAGCGACGCCGGATATATCTTCGGACAGTACGTCGCCAACTATTTCGACGAGGAAACGTATACGCTGCCCGATTTGAGCGACGTGACGAGAATAGACAATCTCATCTTCATTTTCTTGGACGAAAACGGGCGTTACGTCGAAAAACGGTTCGATTTCAGCTATATTAACGGCTTGAAAGACAACGGCAACTACAACAGCGAGCATTACGTTTTGACGTGGGGCGATCCCGTCATCAAGCACATCGGCTCCAACGGCTCGTACCACTACAAAAAATATATACCCGGTTATTATAAGACCGAGAGACAAGACGGCGAGGGGAATACGTACGTGACCGTCGACGGAGTGGAGTACAAAGTTGTCGAGTTTACCGACGACGAAACGGGAGCAACCGCCGAGTACTTAGGCGACGCAGACACGGGCGAAAGAGTGCTCTTTAACCGTCCGTTTGACGAATGGGTGGGCTTGCGCGACGAAAACGGCACCGTTATCGAAGAGTACGACCCGATTGAGGAAGTCGACACCGACGTGACGAGCACGAGTATCAACTGGATAGACGTATTCGCTATCTACAAAAACGCGGGCGACGACGACGACATAAAAATAAACCTCATTTCGGGCGATTCGACGTACAGCGGATTTATGAGTTCGATTATAAGAATAACCGTCAAATGCCCGCCTTTGCAAGTCGCTCTGTCCGAGAAGTCCGAATACGACACGCTTTCGGGCGAGTTTTTCACTCCGAGCTTGGTCCAAATAGGCAGCAATACCAAAGGATATTACGACATAGACCCGCTCGTGGAGTCCACCAAGGAAATTCCCACGACGGCGACTATCGATTTCAAGAACGTCAATAACACCGGCGCGGGAATAAGTCGCCATACGTTTACGAACATCAAGTGGTACGCGCGGTTTGTTACGGAAGAGGTCGGCGAGGGCGATGACGCAAAAGAGATCTTCACCGGAAGGTACGACAACGCAAAGGGCGAAGTTATATTGAAGGAAATAGACGGACGGTATTACTTTAACACCGAGGATATATCGCTTGACAAGCCGTTCATGACCCAAATAGTCGCAAGGATAGGCAGCGCGACTTCGGGCTATCAACAAATAACGCTATGTATAAACATACTCAGCAAAGAGCCGCAGCACGTCGATTTTTATACGGGAACGACCAATAATGCGAAGAAAATAGACAGTATAGAGCGTACGGATATCAACCTGAAAAGCGACGGCGACCGCGCGACCGCGTTTGCGTTCTATACCTATTACGTCAACACGTTCGACAATTTCGCTTTGCCGGACTTCGTAAGAGCGACGCTTGGAAGCGGCGACACGAAAAGGACGATGGATTTCAACGTGCAATGGCGCCTTGCGGACGCAGCGCAAAGTTTGTTGTTTGCGCCCAACAGTATTATGAACCTAATTGCGACTATCGGCGACGAGGACACGCTTGACGTTTACCTTTCGGTCGTGGTCGCAAATTATACGATTTACGAAATGTCGATAATGGGCGACGTGGGCAAAGCGTACGTTCGCGTAGGAAACGACGGCGATTTAGTCAGAATAAGCGACCTATTGCAGTACAACGTCGCAAACGGCAAGTCAGTCGGGCTTTATCTCGTAGGCGGCGGCGTGACGGACGGCTATATAAGGATTAGCACGGGCAAAGAGGGCGTGGATGGCGACGTGCCCGCGGGAATGATAGGACTTTACGAAGACGAAAGAGGGGAGCAACTCATAAAAACGGTGTACCCGTACGACTTTATAAAAGAAGTATACGGCAGGCTGTCGTTGAACTTTAACACCATTGACGAGAACGGCAACGTCGCAAACGGCGGCAAGCCCGTCGATTTGCTCAATCTCGACGAGTATTACGCGATTTTCGTTACCGCAAGAGGCTCGGAAAAGAGAGTCGATATAAAAGACGCGGTCAGCATAGGGTATACGTACAACGTCAACAACGCGCGCAACGAACTCAATATAACCTTCCTCTACGTCGAAGACGGGACCGAATACTACCCGAAGACCGAAGACGGATTGGTGGAACTCAACAAAACGGGCGGCGGCGCGACGTTGAGAATGACGGTCAACGAACTTGCCATACACTACGCGTACGCTACGCTCGGCAAGGATTTTGCAAACGTAGACTACTACGAAACGGCGCTCGGCGTTGTGTCGGGCGAAAACAAACCGATAAACTGGGTCAGAAACGGCGACGGCGAATACGTGATTTGTCCCATTGGTTCCGACGAGCCTATCGAGGGCATAGAAAAAGTGTACTTTGCGGACGGAACGGTTGCGACGTACAGGGAAGTATTATGGCAAAAGGAATTCCGCGAAGCGCATAGAAAGACCGACTTCTACGTTCTTGCGACGGAAAAGACGATGGGTATCGACAATTTGGAAGGTATTTTCTACATCAACGACGTCATCGACAGGGACGGCAGCAATTATCAGCTGATCATGGGTACCGGTAGAGGTTCTTACGATATTAACGTGAGATTGCACTTTATCGGCGGCTACAAGATGTTGAAAGATACCGACGAAAGCAACGAGATTTTCGTATATCCCTATTCGGCGGGTGGATTGGCGCAGTACGGCACCGACGGTTACGTCATGAGCGAAGAGATTTCGACGAGATTGGAAGTTGAAAATCAGGGCAATTACGAAACAAAAGATATGGATTACGGACTTGCGTACGTAGGAAGCGATCTCTTGCAAAGATGGTACGTCGAAGATTTGAACGGCAAACTGTTCAACGGCGACGGCGCGGAGATAAACGTCGGCGACTTCATAACCGTCGTGCCGCAAAGCGTGGTGTACTCGTTAAATTACGGCGAACTTACCGTAAGTACGCTTACGAAAGAGGGATTCAGAATAAGGCGCAAACTGATATTCTCGGGCAGGGCGGAAGAAGTAACGTCTTTCCACAGCATGAGCGGCTCGGCGAGTTTGGTCGTGACGAGCGGCAAAATAAGAATAAGGGATATATACGACTACGTTCCGCTCAGGAATTATTTTGCGAACACCGCAATGCTTCCCGCCAGCGTTTCCGTGAAACTCGGCGGAGGACAGCCCGCGATAACGGTCAACGGCGTTCAATGGGTGATAGACGACGATTGGAGAAGCCGCGTTACCGACAGAATGACCTTCCAAGGCACGCAGGACAGCGAATTTATCATGGCGACGGCGCAAGTTCTCGGTTGGGACGAGATCACGGAAGAGGGCTTAGTCAAGCACGACACCATTACGCTCAAACTTCGTATAGAAATAGATTCGGCGGAAGCGGGGTCGTTGCCGTGGAGCGGCGGACGGTTGAACCTCGACACCACGCCTATAAAGAAAGCGGTCGAAGCGGGCGCGCAGCCGACAACGGTATTCGCAGTCGAAGTGGACGCGTTCAACGATATGTCGAGCAGCGCGGTGAGAAACGATACGTTCGTCTTGCCGACGACGGTCAGCATACAGTATAAAAACGGTATAATACATACCTTTGATTTGGAGCAAATGGGAGTGAATTTTACTTACGGCGGCGTACCGGTCACGAGTATCCCCTACAATATCCGCGGTATAGATTTGGACGCGTTGGTCAGCGAATATCCCGCCCTTAGAAGCGTCGAACGCGACTTAATTACGCTGACGCTGGACGTTGGGTTGCAGCAAAACATGGTATTCGAATTCCGTTTCTATGACAAGACCGTCGAGTCGGTGACTCCGCTTATCGAACTGGGCGACAAGCAAATAAGAGAGACGATTTCCACCGCGATGAGCGCCGTATCGGCGAGAAAAGTCAACGCGGTTGTGGATTCTATCAACCGCACCAGAATACGCGCAAACCTCGAAGAGATAGTAAAGCAAGCGACGGCGATGCGCGACTGCGTGTACAAGAACTATCCCTATCCCACGGCGGCGGAGATTGCGGCAAGGATAGGCAACGTGGATACGGCAAGCGCGGAGATGGTAGCCGATATGCTGAAAGGCGGTTGGCTGGCGCTCGAACCTTACGAAGACGACGACGGCATGGCTATCGAGAGCGTGGACAAAAACAACGTAAAAACCAACGTTTACAGAGAAAAAAGCCTGTATAACTTTATTTTGGCAATAGCCAAAGACACGGTAGAGAGGCTGTCCGCCGATTACGGCGCGTCCGTATTGCGCGCGCTCAAAGGCGGCGACGGACTCAATGCGGCGACGTATCAGCTTGAAAATTACAAAAATCAAGTGCAAAACGAAGTCTTCAACACGGCTTTGGGCAATTATTTGAAAGTAGAGCTTACGGCGCTGTTCGAAAAAGACGTCTTGAAAATGAGCGGCGAACAGTTTGCGTACACCTCGGCGTATAAAAACGCGGTGGAAGCGGCGTTCGATTACGACTCGGTAATAAGAGAAATTTACAGGATACGCGAATTGACGGGTTGCGGTATTTACAATCCGAACGGTGCCAAAGCGGCGTATATAAAACTCATAGAGGACGCGTTGGAAGCAGCAAAGGCCGCGGCTAAGAGATCCGTTTCGTGTTCGGCGGCGATAACGACGGTAGTGGACGGAATAATCGACAAGAGGCTGGGTAAAAACGCCGAGGCGGGCGGTATCTTCACCAACGACGACTATACCGTATCCGTGGAGAATTTCGTAGATTATCACATCGGCGGCAACAAAACGCAGCTTAGAAAAGATATATCCTCGTTTATAACCGAGATATTCGACTTGAACAGAGTGTTTGCGGGGCTCGACGATACCGTTTCGCACATGGCGTCGTACGACGACGACATAGCAAAAATTATAGAGGAAATGGTATTCGACAACGTAAATTCGATAGAGAGATTCGACTCGACCGTCGCGCTTATCAGGAGCAATATCATGACTTCGGTGGACGTTTCCACTCAGTTGCAGTTGCTTATCGAACGCGCGGTGGAAAATTACGTCGACGGGATATATATGGAAAGCGCCGTCGCGCGCGAGATAAAGAAAGTTCAGGCGCTCAACTTATCCGAGAGCGAAGACGGATACTACGTTATTGACCCGTATTACGAATACAGGATAGTGCCGACTAAATTAATAGTCAACTTTGCGGAGAACGGCGGCGGCTTTGCCTACACGTTTACCGCGCGCTGGACGGTCGACGCAGTATCCGACTCCGTTAATTATTCGGGCAACAGGCGCAACGACTTGTACGGCTACGTCTATACCTATTATGAAGCGAGCCAAACTTACGGTTGCACCACGGAAGACGATTTAGACAAGCTTTTGATCGGCAAAGTAAGCGAAGCGAGCGAAACTTACAGCGGCAATACGAAATATTTATACGGACTTTTGGTTGACGCGTTCAAGGCGGTCGAGTGGATCAAAGACGACGCGGGCAACACCGGCTACGTCGCGACCTGGCAGTCAGTCAAGGATAAAAACGAGTCTTCCGAGGCGTATTCGACGTTGCTCATATTGGAAACGCTGGTCGACTTCTTCTACGACAACGTTACGGCGGACAACCGCGCGGAACTTATCATGAAGCTCTACCTCTACTACCTTGCGGGCAACGTGCTTGTCAATACGGACGACGAAACGCTCGCGGGGAAGGGCATAGATTGCGCCAAATTGCGTAGAGATTACGACAAATACCGCTTAAACGAGGTTACGGCGTCGCTGTTTAACACGAACACGCAGGAAAATCAAACGGTTTCGCTGATAATCGAAGTCAAAAATCAATCCAAACCTTCCTACGAGCTCGTGCTCAAAAATTCGAACGGGGATACGGTACCCGACAAAATAATAAACATCGAAAATCCGTTCGACGATCTTATAGAAGACAAGCTTCCGCAGTACGCGGAAATCGACGGGGAGTTGCTGCCGATAATATGGAACAGCGTGTCCGTAACGCCTCTCGGCAACCTAAATTCGGACAACCACACCGTTCGCGGCAATATCCACAACGCAAACGGACAGGAAGTAACGCTCGAACTGTACGTCGCGCGTTGGGAGTACGCAGGCGTATACAGCGACGGCAAACTCAAAAGCCCGATGAACTTCTTTTTCAGCAATTCGCTGAGTTATTCGGCGGAAGAGAGCTACGAAATTAGATTCAAGGTCTATACCTACGGTTCCGACGAGGTTCAGTACAAGAGTTTGGAATTCTATCCCGAGGACAGCGAGGCGCTCGTAGACGATACCGACGACGAGTCGATGCAGGAGAGAAGAGCCAGAAGACGGCACGTTATTTACTGGGACGCGTCCGCAAGGAACAGAGTTTTGGCAAATATGACTTCGGGGATAGAGGGCGACGTCGAAATAGGCAACGACAGCATAGGTCAGTTCCGTTTGACGGCAATTGCCGGCGGAGGCAACGACAATATCCCGAGCCGCGCGAAGTACAACTACGACGGAATAGACGTAAACAGTTTGGCGCTCGTAGAACTTCTCGAAGACGGCGAACTCAAATGGCAATACGGCAAGAGCGGCGAAGTTACGATAGCCGTCGACCCGTACGAAACGCTGCCCGAAACGGGGAATATACGCCTTAATATAAGCAATATTAAGTACGATATGAACGAAATCGAAGTAAGACTTTTGTGGAACAGCAGTTATTCGACCGCAATCTACAAGCTGAAAGACTTCGTTGCGACTATGATACCCGACGTAGAAACGGCGGCAAGAGAGCAGTATGCTGTCAGTATACTTATGGATTGGAACAAGCGTAGCGACGAAGAGAACGCGGACTTACTTGCAAAGGCGAAAGAGTACGTCAACGACCGCAATTTGGGCGAGCCGTACACGCCCGATCAGCTCACTCGCGAGGCTGAGCAGCTTCTCATGATAAACGAGCGGTTCGATTATTCGAGCAGGACGAACGTTTCCAAGCTGAAAGGCGGAGCGAGCGGAGGACAGAGCGTAACCGTGCTGGTAAGGTACAAAGGAAGCGAATATATCTACGAAAAGACCATGCTCGTAAGGATGTTGTTTGCAGACTATTCGCCGATACGGTATTACCATGCGGACGCGTCGAGCGATTACGCACCCATAGGCAGCGTCACCGAAAACGGTGCGCCGAAAGAGCTTTATATAGAAGTTAAAACCGAATACTGGCTGGAAGACGAGAAAAAACCGAATTACAGCGTTTCCAATCCGTACGTCGGAATAAACGATAAAAAGGCGTATACGATGCTGGAAGAAGTTATGAAAAAGGACAACAAGGCGGAAAGCCAAATAAAAGACGGCAAGAAGCTTATTAAGGTTACGGGAATAGAATACGAAGACAGCGCGAACTTGGGCGTGCTCTACTCGAAGTCGTTCGTAATAGACGGCGTAAGGTACGAGTCGGGCTTGATAGGTTTGCCCGTAATCAACGGAGGTAATTAATAATGAATAAACGGCGATTGCTTATCCTTATATGTATATTGCTTGCGGTGACCTTACTGGTCACGATGGTTGCGTGCAAAAATACAACCGATGACGAAATACCGGAAGATCCGATAGAAACTCCCGATAAAGTCAAGCTCAGCACCACGCAAGCGCTCGATAAGGTATACAACGGTTTGATAGCCGGAGGAAACGCCATGGACGAAATGCCCGCTTACGGCGTGGAAAACGTCTTCGGGATAAACATGCGCTATATAAATTATGAGTTTACCTATAAAGCAAACTATCGCGCAAACGCCGCGGACAGCGAAATATATCTGGGGCTGTTTGACGTAAACGCCAATATCTACCGTTTTGAGGCGTACTATAACGCCAAGGATTTATACTACCGCGCGACGGAGAAAACTCACGTCATCTCGAATTTCAGTTCCACTATGATGTTCGGGACGTTCTACGACGCTTGCCGAAAGATAGATATGTCCAAAAACTTCTTCGGCGACGAGATAGGGCAGATTTTCAACACCAACAGCGGCAGCGTAAACTTGGGAATTTTGCTCGGCGAGCAAGCGATTACCTACAACAAAGCGGGCGAAGGGCGCGAGTACGTAGAGTTCTCCAATTTGGACTTGACGATATTAAACAGCAGTATTACGCTCTTTATGAACAGAACTTTCGGGGATATAGGCAATAAATTCGACCTTATCACCCAAAAGTATTTGAATTTCAAGCTGAGCAACGTCGTAAGCAGCCGCACCGAGCAAATTCACGCAAAGAGTTTAGGTTTCGGCATAAGCGCGAACACTGCCACGGATACGCATTGGCAGCTTACCGGCAGAATGACCGACGCGGAAAAGAGCAGTTTTTCCGTTAAAGCGGATTTAAGCTACGTCGAGGGCAAGCAAAATATTTCCGAGTCCTCTAAGTTTTCCAAACTGACGAGCGAGGAAGCGACTTTGGGTAAAAACCGCTTTACGGGCAGCATGCTCGTGCCGATGGCAAGCGACTTGCCGTTTGACGCGGAACTTATAACCAACATAAATTCCAAAGACAACAAGGTCAACGAAGCGAAATTGACCATAACCGACGCAACGGGCGTCAATTTCCTTGCCGGATACTACAAAGACGGACAGGCGTTTTTGGACGCGACGGGCTTTACCGACTGGATAGACGGCGCGATAGACCTCGCGGCGTTGAAATTCCCCAAAATCTACGAGGAAAACGTAGACGTTACCAAACTCATTTCCGCCGGTTACATCAATTTAACGAAAATTATCGAAATGTTCATAGACAACGGTTTGGGCGCGACTATCGACAAGAACCTATATAATAAGGTTGTGGAAAACCTGACCGACGACGGCGTGAACACGATTTACTATACGGTGACCGAAGAACTGATTCAGGCAATCACGGGCGACGACACGCCGCTTATGACTACGGTTGCGAAATTTTTGAACGTGGACGAAACCACACTGTCGGCGTTTATCGGCGAGGACTTTTTCTCCTCGGCTAAGCTGATAATAGGCTACAATCTCGACACGGGTGAGCTTACCCTATCCTTATATAAAGGGGATACGGCGATATTCTTGGCTTCGTTTTTCAGAGAGGAATATAACGGCGTTACCTTCCCGTCCGACGTGTATGCGGGCAGTTTGGCGTATTCAAAACTTGCCATGCCCGATACGATAACCATGGAGATACGGGCTGACTTGAATTTGGGCAACGAAAAGCAGTCGACCGATATAAGCCGCGCGCTGGGCGTTATGATAGGGGATACGACGGGCAAAAACACCGCGGGAATTTTGACGAAGACGGAAACGCTCTCTATACGGGGCGAAGTGAGCGAAAGGTTTGTGACGGGAGAGGACGGCAGAATCGCCACCGTAAACACGGTCGCTATCAAACTCTACAAGACCGTCAATTCCGTCGAAACGTTGATACTGTCGATACGGAGCAACCCCGACAACGACAATCAACTCTTTATAGACTACTATTTGCCGTTGGGAAAATACGGAAAAGTCGGCGCCGAGCCCGTTTCTTACCGCATAAACAAGCAGGTAATAAAGGACGGATTCGACGAGATTTTGGGCGAGGATAACGTTTTTTCCGAAAGCAATATCTTTACTATACTGACCACGGTCCTTTCTGCCGACGGAATAAGTTCGATAACCAAACAAGAGGGCTGGTTCGGATTCAGCTTGGTAGTATCATCTCAAAACGACCCTGTCTACGAAATTCTCGGGATAGAGGACACCACCGCGACGGTAAAAGCGAGAATATTCTTCTCGCCTATCGAACAAGAGGAAATAGAGAGAAGATACTTGGAACCCGTCGTGATAACGCCGGATTCGAGAGGCGTCGTTTCTATATACAGCGACGGCTCGGCGTGGGTCGACGAAATAGACGTGTACTTCGGCGAAACGCGTATAGTATTCGAACCTACGTACGTCGAAGACAGCGTAAAAGTAATAACCGACAAAGCGGTATACACGCCGCAGGCGTTCCTTTTCGGCAAGGAAATAACCTACACCGTGACGATTTTGACGAATAACGGAACGTATAAAATAGAGTCGCTTGCGGACAACAAAATAATAATAGACCCCGCGTTTACGGACAAATTGCCGACAAGTATCGCGGTGGTTTACGACAACGGCGAACGCGGCGAGCTTGCGTGTACGGTCGAAGACTTTTTCGAGGGCAATATAACTATCGCGGGCTACAACCTTGCGGGCTTCGACGGCGATTTCGAAAGATGCGCGAAAAGCAGAGTCGTCATCGGCAAAAACAGCATTATGAACGTGGAATTCGAAGTCTACGTTTTGGTTCACGACAGGAGCGTAATACCCGCAAAAGACGCAAACGGCAACGATTTGTACGACAAGGGCGTGCCGATTATCGCGACCGTCGAGATAGATCCGTATACTTACGCGATGCGCTCCGGCTACAATCCGCTCGTCGAGGGCTTAAAAGACGTCGACTTGTTATTTAACGGAGTCTACGGCTCGGAAGAAGTCGAAGAAGACGGCGAAACCGTGACTAAAATTCTCTCCTACGATATAGTCGGCTACAACCGTTTCCCGCTAAACGAACTCAACTTGGATTGGGATTACGACTTTGAAAAAATAAGTTATCACGGCAATTTGAGTTACGCCCGCGCGTATTACGGCAGCGTGGCGGTCGCCGTAAAGGTGTCGGTGGCGGCACAGGAAGTCGATTACGTGAGAATCGACGACGTTTCCGACCCGCAAAATCCGATTTTGGGAACGAACGGAAGATACACCATCGACCCGCTTATAAAAGAAACCTACGTTATCCCGTCTACGACGGAGGGGGCATACAGGGTAGTATTGGTGTTCAAGAACGGCGACGACGACCTATTAAGCGTCAAAAAAGAGAGGATATTGAGCGTTGTCAAACCGATGGGAATAAGCGACGACGAGTATTACGAAAACTATCTTTCCGTACGCTTGAATTGGGCGGGCGCGAGCAGGCTTGCCGACGATACCGTCAATAAGACCATTATAAAACTGGACAGGGCGACGACCGACTTGTTCGGAAACGGCAACGACACGACGGCGAGCTTCGGCGCGGAACTCGGAATGGACGAACAGATAATAAATCTTACGGTAGACGCGCCGTCGAGATACCAAAGCCCGAGCAGCGACGGCGGCAAGCAGGTACACGCGGCGGCAAGTTGCACGATAATCGGCGGCGAACCCGACTACGGCGATACGAAAACCGAATGGATAAGCGACGCGTATTTCCCCGCTTCCGACGGCAAAGTATACAAGGCGTTCGAACCGTACGAAATAAATCCCTACGACACGGCGGCAAGACTTCCGCAAAAAATCTATCTGAACGTTTACAGAACGTCTGCGACCAACAGAGACAAACAGTATAAGCTCTACGACGTAAGATGGGTGACGACCGACTCCGACGGCAACGAATTAAACCTTATAGAATTAAAGGAAGACGGTCGTTACGGACTTAAAAATCCCGTAACGTACGAACAGGATATGTTCGTCTACGGCAAAGTCGGCAACAGAGGCGACGAAAAGGGCGATTACGTTTGGATAATCGCAACCGTAAGAAACCTTCAATCATTGGCGACCGACGTAATTTACGAGGGGCTTAGCGCGGGACAAACGGTCATAGAAATAGACCCGTACAAAGAATATCGCCTGCCGACCGGCTTCACCGCGATATTGGAGAGCGGAAACAAGATTACCGAAACCGATATAATTTGGTATATCCACGACAAGTCGACAGCCGACATCGACGACAATTGGTATCCCCAAATCAATATTAATGGAATCCAAAGCAGGTATTACGACAAAAACGGCAATTACGTTTTCGACCGCAAGGGCGGCTACTACGAGATAAGATATATCATAGAGGGTTCGTCGGAAGTTATCAGGCAAACCATCTCGCTTGACGTCGTCGTTTCGGGAAGGACGGTAGAGAGCGACAAGATACGTATATTCGATTCCCAAGGGAGCGATCAGCCGACCACGGGCGTTAAGGACATAAATATTTACGATATATCGAGCAGTGAACTGCTGTCGAGGTTGGAAGAGTTGTTGGACGAAAATTCCACCGTCGGAGTTACATTCAACGAGGTGCGCGAAGGCAGTACGTACGGCATGTACGACTTGCACGTCGACTGGTTGAGAGCGGAAAAGGGCGACGCTAATTACAAGCACAGCATAGATTATCTCATGAGTATGCTGAAAACGCCGATGACGAGGAACACGGAAACGAGCGATTTGTCGATGGTGCTGTACGGCGACATAGGCAAAGGCACGGTGAACGAGCAAAGTTTGATGATAACGTTCGAATTGGCATTCCGCGCTATCAAGAACTTGAAATTCAACCGCTGGGAACCTGCCGTAAGAGAGAACGGCGCGGTCGCTATCGACGAGGCGATGGCGGGAACGGTAACCGTAGATTTCGCGACGTGGGAGAGCAAAAAACTTACGGTACGGCTCAATAAGCCGTTCGCGCTTACTATCCCCGTGCAAGGCGGGCGCGTATATGCTTCCGCTTACGAATATTTGGCATATCTATTCGAGCAGGTGACGGTCGAGTTTACCAACGGCATTATCTCCGTTATCCGCCCCGAGATAGAAAAAACGACTTTTGTCGAAGAGACGGTCAACGAAACGCTATTGAAAAACGGCTTTTCGATGGAGCTTAGGCTGAACAAACTCAGCGAGGGTTCGGCGATAGACGTCATTACCGTGGAAGTAATATCGGTAAAGGACGAGTTGAAGAACAGTTACGACTACGTCACGGCAGACCCGTACAAGGCGGTCGACTTGGAAACGGGCGAACTGGGCGGAGAGCGTTATTCCGACGGTTACAATTTGGACGGTTATTTCGACGTCGAATACGAGATAAGCGGCGTTGTCCGCTATACCGTCAAAGACGGCAAATGGAACGTCGGCGCAAACTCCAAGAGGTTCTTTGCCGAAAACACGGTGTCCAAGATAGACGCAAGTCTTATAAACGTTTTGGGTGACTTCAACGGCGTGCCAAAGGATTATCCGCAAGCGATAGAGTATTATTTCGAATATCCAATACCGTGGATAGACGTAACGTTTATAAGAACGATACGTATACCGCGCAAGAATATTAGGGAAGTTTATTACGACGCATACGCCGACGACGGGCAGTACGATATAAAGAACGGCGTTATAAACGTTTTCAATCCGTACTCGTATTTCCGCGAGGGCTTGCCCGACGGCTACGGTATCGACATAACCAAATTGCCCAACGAGATCTTGGCGCAAAAGACAGATTATTACGACACCGACAGGCAGGTAAGAAGCCATTACGTCAGCTGGACGATAAACGATATTTTCAAAGTCGCGGACTTCGAGGCGCGTTTCGAGACCGGCATAGAAGTGGAATTTGACGAAGACGGGTATCCGCTTGCGCAAGCGGCAAGCAGTATCAACGCGAAAAACTGGTTTGCGTATTGCGACTTAGACTCGTATTACGTCACCCAAGGCAACGAAGTAACTCGTACCAGACAGCGCGTATATCTGTACGTAAATATGCCGAAAGTGCAATACGAGGGAATAGAATACGGCGTACAAAATATAGAAACGAAAAACGGTAAGAAAAACCTGATCGTAGTAGACCCGTACGACGACCCGATGAATTATAACCATATATTCAAGTTCCCGACCGACGGATTGCGCGTGTATTTCAGCGAAACGTACCAAGATTTTGCGGACGTGAAGTTCAATCTTTTCAAGACGAACGGCGAGCTCAAAACGAGCGATATTAAAGAAATTTATTACGACGAGCACGGCGCCGATTCCATGTACGACGAATGTATAAACGCAGACGGAACGATGTATATCGAAGCGTATATCCCCGGCTTCCGTCCCATAAACGGACTAAACGACGGCAGCAGAATAGGGTTGCCGATATATCTTAAAATTCTGCCTAAAATCATAGCGGAAGTAGAAATCGAAAACGACGCGTACGACGCCGACGGCAGGCTCGTGGGCGGCACGCGGCTGCCCGTCTATTATATAGACCCGTACAACGACGCTACGTTCGCGCTTCCGTATAAGGCGTGGATAAGATTCCAAAACGACCCCGAGGGAGAGTTCGGCGAGCACATGATAAACGGCTGGTCGTTGGTAACCGACGACGGCGCTATACCGCTTAACGACGCGAAGGATTTCTACTCGCGGACGAGCGAACGGTACGACAACGTTTCGTACGGCTTCTACAAATCTTCCGGCGGCAGTTACGCCGGAGCAATTTATACCTTGCAAGGGCATATTACCATCGGCAAGACTATGACGGGAGGCGAAGTAGGCAAGCAGACCTTTAACGTTTACGTTATCGTACTAAACCGCTCGCTTCAAGAAAAATACTACGTATCCCACCGCTTCACCGACCCGTTGGGCGGCTTGTTGCAGGATATTCCGAGCGAGATTTCCGAGGACTTCTTCGTGGATTACGACAGCGACTACGCGTCTTTGGCTGTTGAAAACGGGTTTATGAAGTATTCCGATTTCAGCACACCAACCGTGCCGGCGATAAACTGGGAAGTTTACAATTCTCAAAGCGTAATAGACCCGCTCGGCGGCTTCGATAAGGAAATAGAGGGCAACGTATACACGTGGTCGAACGCAAAGAGCGCGTTGAAAAGCAAAGCGCAAACGGATATAGACGCAAAATTCGAAACGTTGACGAGAGCCCGTATATTCGACGCGTGCTTTACCGACAGCGGCAATCCGCAGGCGTATTTCGTCAACGCCGAACCTTTCGTTCAAGTGGCAAAAACTGTCGAAACGCAAACGGCGTACGCTACTTACAAACTAACCGTAACGTACCTATCGAGCGACTCCGACGAGGAAATGAAACAGCTGGGAAGTTACCTTGCCAACGGCTTGCTGAACGAGATAATGGCGGAATACGGTTCCGCAACCGACGCGGAAAGGACGGAAATTCTCTTCAACAGATTAAAAGAGAACTATAAAAACTCGCAAAATTCACGCGACCGGATTTATGCCGCGTGGTTGACCGTATACAACAATTATAAGGCGGCCGGCAGCGACTACAACGCGAACGTAAGCGCTTATCAACAGCTTAAAGCGGACGTGTACGATACCCTTATAAAAGACTTGCACACCAAAGACCTTGCCCGTATTACGGATAGGATACGCCCGTCTATCGAAACGAGCCTGCTTCCGTATAAAAACGCGGCGTACTGGGACGAGATTTACGAGCGTTCTTCCGACGCGGAAAGAGCGCAAATGGAAAGTATTTTGAACGGAACGACGGAAACCGCTAAGTCTAACGCGTATACCGTTTACATGCAGCGGCAAACCGTAATGCGCGGAAATATCGGCGAAACCGTCGGCGCGAGAATAACGGCGCCTACGATGAAAGTCGTGGAAGTTTATCAAAATTCGGGACTGGCGGGCAGCGGCAGCCGTATAGAGATAACCGAATTTTTATTCAACCAATACACCACGATAGCGTTTTTAAACGACGTGGACGTCGAAACGGTAATAAGCTATAAGGAAATACTTGACGAGTACATAGCGGCGGCGCTCGAAAAAGCGTTGGACAACTACCGCGCGCAAAACCTCGAAGCGTCCTTGAAAGAATACGTTTACCGCAAAACCGCGGAATACGTCAATCAGGCTATTCCTACGCAAAAGAACGACGCGGGCATAAGTTCGCCGATATTCGAATATACCTACGGCAAAGAAGAGTCCGTAAACGGCGAGTTTGCGGGGTACTGGAAAAAGTTGTATTCCAATGCGACGGCGGAAACAAGTTCGCGGTTGAGCAATTTGAAGAAAGCGTACGGAAACGTTTACAATAAGGCTATTTTTGACGAAATAATCGCGTATCACCAAGTTTTGGACGATACGATAACGTCGGACGGCAAGACTATCAAAGTCACGGAGTACGTCGAAGAAAAGATTATAAAAACGTACGGATATAACAAAACCGCGTTCGACGCGTACGAAGCTTTGATGCTTAAACGCGATACCGAGTTGTTGGACGCAATCCGAGCCGAAGTTCAAAAGTCGGTTGACGCGTCGCTCGCCGCATTGTTGGCGGGCAGCTCGCTCGACGTCGGGTTTAACCCAACCTTGTCTGCGTTCGGCACTCGCGGCACCATATTCAGCACAATGTTCGGAGCGGAAGCCGACGATATGTACGACTTGTTGCTTGCAAGCTTCGGCGGTACGGGCACGAATTTCGGTCAGGCTATCGAAACCGTTTACAGGAATACGACCGGCGGCAAGGGCGCGGCGTTCTTTGCGATATTGAGAGAGAATAACAACATAAGTACGGAAATAACGGGACGCGCGACGAATATTTACAACTGGAAATTGGGCGGCGCTAAGGCGTTCGACGCGTTGGAAGCGGACCCGTCCGTTATAGGACTTACCAATCAGGAACTTACCGCGTTAGTCGATATAACCAAAGGAGTAAACGAAATCGGTTACGAGGCAAGCTACAACGACGCGTTCGATTCGACCGATTTTGCGTCGTTCAGAAAATCCGTGGTATTCGACAGGCTGCGAAGCGGACTGAGCGGCAACTACAAAACGGCGCTCGACAATCTCTACAACGAGGCGGTGCAGGGCACGTTGGCGAAAGCGTACCAAACGCTCTACCAGAAGGGAGATACCGCGGTTCGCAACAATTTGGACACGATGCGTCAAAACCGCGAAGATTTCGACCGCAAGTCGTTCGTAGCGTTCGTTGCTTATTACGAGCAAGAGGGCGAAAAGATACAAAGCGGCGTAGATAATACCAAGACCTATCAGGCGGCGCGCGACGTCTTCTACGCTTCGAAGACTATTTGGAACGAGCTTAATACCGATTCCGCGTTTACGCCGTATAGGCAATTCTTGTCCGCGACCGACGAGGCGGCGGCAAAGCAAGCGGGTATAAAAAAATACCGCGATACTTTCGCTACCGACGCCGAAAAAGCCGCGATAAATTACTGTTTGGCGATTTACGGCGACGGCGCTTACGACAAACTTTCGGAACGCAAAGAATACGGTGCGAGCTTTGTCGAGGGAATAGAAAACTCTTACTATTTCGTATGTCTTGCGGAAATGACAGCGAAAGTCAGGACGGCGGTAGAAGCGAGCAATCCTTTCGACGGCGTGAGCGAGAGCGATTTCACAGATTACGGCAACGAGATAGAAACGTATTTGTACGCGGTACGCGGAAGCTACACGACGTCGGCAAATCAAAACGTGTACAACAAGAAGCGAGAACTTGCGTACGTCAGATTTATCGAAAAATTGACCGAGGGCGCGTTGAAGCCGTACTACGACAGGGTAAACGCGGTAGAATCCGACGGTTTGGCAAAAGGACTTACCCTTGCATACGATAGGATATACGCCTACGACGCGGACGAATTGAACGAGGTGCTGCTCGCAATATACAAGGAATGGAGAGAGGACAACCCCGATCAGGCGAAACTGGGCGCAAACGAATACGCGGCGTTCAACGAACTGTTGACCAATGACGAATTGCAAAATTATTATTACGCGATAAACGAGATTGCGGACGAAAAAGGCTGCGAGGCGGTTTATGACGGACTGGCAACGTTCGGCTTGAAAAACGACGTGGATACGGTTGCTCGGGCGGCGTTTGAAAATGTTGCGACCGTTTACAACGGTTTGCCGTCCGGCGTCAAGAGCAAGTTGAATACGCAAATCAGCGCGGGATACTTCGTAAAAGGCGAGAGGGAAACCTATTCCGACAAAGTTTGCGGGTTTGTTTCCGCGTACGCGACATTGGGCAGTACGGAATGGAGCGACCAAGAGGTTCTGACTGCCGCAAACAACCTAATGACGGCAATTTACGAGACGGCGTGCTCCGTTGTGAAAACGGACGAAACGACCTTGAATATGAGCGACGGCGACAAGCTTTTGATTACGGCGATAGAATTTGTCGAGGGCGAAAAGGCTTATAGACAAACTAATAAACGCGACGAAAAAGCCGTTACCGTCAAGACTGCGGCGGGCGTTCTTACCGTAATAAGCGCGGTATCCGACGGCGCGAGCGAGGCGTATATAGGACTTCCCGTTACGACCGCAGGGAAAAAAGCGGAGTTTGTCAAGATCTTGTCCGAAGTTTTGGCGGATTGCGGCTATAAAAATGCGGCGGATTATATATTGGCTGCGGCGGCGGAGAACGGCGAAAAGTATCTTGCGTTCAATCCCAACAAAGACAGTTCCGACTACGACGAGGAATTGGAGCAGGAGATCATAGCCCGCTTGAAAGTTACGTCGGAATACGGCAATTTGGTCAACGGCAACGGCGAGCTGAAATACACCGGACTCAGCGACTATATAAGCGACGTCAGACAAAAAACGAGCGCGTTTATAAACGGACTTCGGGAGGGTTACACGTTGCCCGTCGACCCCACGGACGAAGATTACGAAAATCTTTTTGCCGCGATAGTCGGCGACAAGACGGAATACGTTACTTTCTACACGGAAGACAGCGTTGACGGCTTGGGCGCGGACGCCAACCGCAGGATAGTGATTTTCGACAAACGCGCGTTCGAAAACGACCCTCAAATAACGCAAGGACAGTACTACGTTTACTTCGGCAATGCCGCAAAACTTGATCTCAGCGACGTTTCTCAGTTGAAAAACGACGAGCGCGTCAAGAGCAAACTGGTTACCTACAAGTATTTGGGCGCCGGTCAAATCGATACGCTTTACGTCGATTTCTACGGGGATACGACGATAGATTTCGCAAAGCTGAACGCGCAGGATACCGACCCGAACAGCGAAAATTACGGCAAGAAGGGCAACGGTATCGATAAAATCTTGGTGACGTACAACAAGTTGAACGCATTCGAAATAGATCCGCTCGCTCCCGTCTTGCCTAGCAGAGTGAGAGTATACGGCGTTTACACGTTTACGGAAACCATTAAACTTGCGGGCGGCGCGACAAAAATACTCAACGACCAAAAGCAAGTCTTGGACCTCGGTATGATGGCGGTAGCCGAGTACGGCGAACTGTTCTACGACAGCGTTTACGACGGGCAGTCGGGCGAAAAGTCGTACTCGATAGTTTTGGAAGGCAACGGGCGCACGAGAACCGTTTCGAATATATCCGTCAGCTATCCCGACAGGCGTATCGACAAAGTTTATTTGGACGACGACTGGTACGGCGGCGTTATAGACGGGACGAACAGCAATTTGTACAACCTGTACGACAGGGACAGGGGCGTCAACGTCATAAAAATAGATCCCGTAAGGCAGGAATTTTTAGACGTTTACGAGCACAATTATTTGATGCCCGAAAAGATTACGGTCAGATACCGTGCAGAGTATGACTATATGGCGGAAGAAGCCGAATACGAGGATATAGAATGGGATATGGACGGCGTAGCTTATTCGCTTGACGGACTTTCGGCAAAACCGATCAGACCCAAAAAGTATCGGATAAGGCAGATAGAAAACGGCGTCGAGACCATTCGATTGATAGAATTCGTCGACGATACGGTTTTGATAACGGTGATAGACATCGACGGCAACAAGTTGGGCGATACGCTAATATTCAACGGCGTGCCCGACAAGACCGTTTGGAATTTGGAACTGGATATAATATCCCGTACCCCCCGCGAACTCGTAGACAACAACGGCAAAGTGCTGGGAGTGTATTCGGAGAAAGACAAATATATCGACGTAACCCCGTCGGCGTACAGCCTCAATCCATACGATATAATCTATCCGAGTACCGTTCGTCTGAACTTAAACAACAACAGTCAAACCTCCGCGCTTGCCGCCGACTGGCAAATAGCCGCGGGCGTTACGGGCGAAGGGAAATTGCAAAGTATAATGAACGGAACCGCTATCGACAAGCACCTTGTGGCGACGTTCGACTACTTGGGCTATCAAATAAGCGTCCGCTTTGCGACCGACGACATAAGTTTGGGCGTTGCGCAAAAAGATTACGTAAACGGCGGAATAATCTATTTGGTTGCGGATAGGACATTGGCGGCGGAGCAGTTGAGCAACAGCTATCCTTATTTCTACTACAACTTCGACGTGACGACGGACGCATATCTCAAAGTCCCGCTCGGATTCAGCGATTCCAACGTCAGAGGCATCGACACGAGCAAGGCGGGTATATACTACGACGTCAAAGGCTGTTTAGGTTGGGATAAAGAGAAATATCCCAATATGACGCTCGTAGACAATATCAGCTTTACGATTCAAGTTATCGACCCCGTAGCGTATGCAAAACTCGACGGAGACACCAACAGGTTCGTGATTTACGATTACGTATCCGCACCTTACGACGGCAACTTCCACAAGCGTACCGACCCGAACGAGCCCGACGGCTTCGACGAATTCGTACACTTCGGACTCAACGGCGAAGGTTTGAATTTTGCAATAGACAAAGATTCGATAACGTACGACGTTCTCGGCGGTACGGTGTACTTCCGTTGTAAGTTCGACCTAAACGGCGGCGGTACGGTATTCAACCCGTCTTCTTACAATCGTTTGGCTGGCAGCGAGACGGGAAGTCAAATCGTAACGTTCAGAGTTGCCGTTCCGTTCAAAGGTTATCTGTATACGGGCGTCAGCGAAGTTTACTTCGATAAGGTTCCCGTAAAAGACGGTTTGGGCAACGATATATGGAAATGGACGAAAGTTGACGAACACGACGCAGCGTATTGCGACGCCATAGTTTGGACGCTCGGGCGCACGATGAAAGCGAGCGACTTACCGCAAGCGTATACAGAACGCGGCGAGAAAATAAGTTTAACTTGGGACCTTACCGGCGTCAACGTCAACAAGGCTACGGGATTAAGCGAAGGGTATAAAGCGATTGCTTATTACTACGACGCGGACGGAATTTGGCAAAGCGCGACTTTGACCGTATATATCGAAAAGCAAAATATCTATCAGCAGGTGCTCAACGCTGTCGGCGGCAGCTTGGTCATAGAAAAGACTTACGACGGCAATCACTACCGTTCGCCGTTTGACCCGAATGCCGACGAGATGAAAGTTTTGAGAGAGGACGGTTCTTACGGCGCGCTTATGGAAACCAGCGTGGATTATAAGCCGGTGAACAAACCCGACTGGGAATATTCCCAAACGGATTATCCGCTAAACGCGGGCGATTACAACGTACGTATACGCATAATGGAAGACTACAACGCGACTATGGGCGGCGAGCTCGTGTTGACGTTGCGCGTAAACCCCGACGTTGTGCACGCGGTGCTTTTGAGGTTCGACAGCGAGCAGGGCAGCGGAAAAATCGCCTACGTCTACAACGGCGAAGCGCGCGAACTTACCGCCATATCCGGTATGCCCACGGTAAAGGTTGAAAACTGGTTCGAAACGAGCGCGGACAAGGCGGCGCTGGTAAACGCACAGCGCGGAGAGGGCGTAAAAGAAAACGCGGCAAAGACGGCGGCGTACAACGTTCTATACGAAGCCGTTACGCAGCCGACCAAGGACTATATGGATAGGTTAATACGGCAAGCGGAAGCCGAGCACGGTTGGAAGAACGACGAGCTCTACGCGTCCGTGTGGGACAGCCTCGCGCCCGCTTTGGAAATTTGCGAAGTCGTCCAACGCGCTACGTACATGGGCGACGTGATGTTGGCGGAAGCGCCGACGGACGTCGGCGTCTACACCGCGTGGTTCGACGTTCGTCCCGAGGACAACAAAGGCAACTACGTTTTCGATACGGATAGACTCAGCTTTACTTTGACGATAACCCAACCCGAGGTAACGTACAGCCCGATGGAAACCGAACTCGTTTACAACGGCAGGGCGCAAAACCCGAAAATCAACGGCTTGCACGACGCAGACGGCAGACTGCCTGCGGGAGTAACGATTACTTATACCTATAAGTACTACGTAGGCAATGCGGAAAATATTTTGGTAAACGGAATAACCAACGTGGGTACTTATACCTGTTCCGTCAAAATAAGCGGCGGAGTCAACTATCCCAACGGCGAATTGAGCGAATTTACCGTCAAAGTCCTGCCCAAAGACTTGTATATCGATATTCCCGTCAAGCTCCTCGCGGAGTCGCTTGCGGAACTTGCCGAAATAATGACGCTTTTAAGACAAGAACTTGTCGGCAAGGTCGACCCGACCGTCATAAGACCCGAAATAATCACAGGTATAGGCAACGGTACGACAAACGCAGAGACGGTTGCCGAACTGTTCAATACGTACATGACGGGCGACGCGCTCAAAGATACGCTCGATTATATCGCTGAAAAGGTCAGCTCGGAATATATAAGGCTGCTCGCGGGCGAACTGGGCGGAGGCGAAGGGGCGTATCTCGACGATCTCGCCGACCTTATCGATCGCAGAGGCGGCAACGGCGTATTGACCGAGATAGCGGTATATATCTTGCGCAACGGCGGGGAAGAGTACCTCGGCATACTTGCCGAGAACGTAGTCAACGTAGTAGGTTCGGAGTACCTACAAGAGATTGAGGACGTCACTCGCTTCATCAAATATCACGGACTGGTCGGCAACGATTTACCGAGCGACTTCGGCGTTATGGACATAGTTATGAACGTGCAAGACTATTACACGATAGGCGTTTACGGAATCGACTTCAACGGCTTCAAAGTAAACGGCGACAGCCTTTACGCGTATACCTACAACGTTTCCGGAAGCGACGGATACAGCCGCGTAGAGCTGAAATCGTACGGACAAGACGGCAGTATCCTCGGATTGTCGGACCCAATCAGCACTCGCAGAAGAAATATGTTTACAAACTACAACGTTTACGTATCCGAGCGAAACGATTACCGCATAAGGGCGGAGATCGGCGCGATACTGGTCTACAACAGCGAAGAATTGCAGCAAGCTCTCAACAGCATAAGCAACGGTAGCAACGCTATTATATACCTAATGCCGAAAACGGATGAAGACGGCAATACGGACCTTACCGCACCGAACGTTTACGACGCGATTACGATAAACGTCAATGCGGGTATTACGATTATCGGATGTTACGACGACAACCGCAATATCCTTACGGAAATCAAAGGCATTACGGTTTTGAGAGGAGCGGTCAACTTGAAGATACTGTCCTTTAAGGCGCAAAAGACCGGTGACGTCAGCCTGACGATAGGCGAAAAAGCTAACGACGTAACGGTTTACGATTGCATATTCGACGGCAACGGTTACGACGACGCGGTCGCGATAAAGACGGACAGGCTGTACGCTTCCCGCCTCTACGTCGGCGGTTCGACGTTCGGCAACAGTCGCAGCGGTATAGAACTTGACGGCGGCAAGCTGGGACTCGGCAACGGTACCGACGGCGGCAACGTGTTCGAAAATAACGACTACGGTATAAGAATTACCAGCGACAGCGACGACGTAAGAATAGAGAACGCTTCGTTTATCGGACAAGCGGTGGGCGTCTATTGCGAAAATGCGGAAGCGGTGATCTTGAACAACTTCTTCGACTACAACCGCACGGCGATACGCTTGGTAAAGGGCGACGCGAACGAGGCAGCAAAGCAGAACGTCTTCGGCGAGTATAACGGCGTAACGATAGACGACAGTAAGCTGTAAACCGTATAAAAAAGAGGTCGGCGCGCAAATTTTGGCGCGCCGACCGAATTTTCGCAAAAAACTACGAATAAAAAACAAAAAGAATATACGGCATTTGGTTGACAAATCAAAACGAATGTATTATTATAGTATAGCAATTGTCGCGGGGTGGAGCAGCTTGGTAGCTCGTCGGGCTCATAACCCGAAGGTCGTGAGGTTCAAATCCCACCCCCGCTACCACAAAATTATGGCGGCGTAGCTTAGTTGGTTAGAGCGGCCGGTTCATACCCGGCAGGTCGTTGGTTCGAATCTGACCGCCGCTACCATACCAAAAAAATAAGGCCCTATGGTCAAGTGGTTAAGACATCGCCCTTTCACGGCGGTAACCCGAGTTCGAACCTCGGTAGGGTCACCAATGTGGGAGCATAGCTCAGCTGGGAGAGCATCTGCCTTACAAGCAGAGGGTCAC
>CAYVEU010000003.1:0-30300 GCA_964450015.1 uncultured Christensenella sp.
GAGTTGGTTTATCCGAAAAGAGTATGAAGCGTTGGAGTGTCCTACGAAGAATTTCGATTATTGGTACACGGCAATTTATTATCGGAATTTAGCAATGATAGACCAAAGCGATTTGATTTTGTTCTATGTAGAGCAGAGGGAAAACAGCGGCGCATACAAGACGTATCGGTATGCTGTCAAAAAGCATAAGCATATAGTCAATTTGTTTATATAGATCAAAGGAGGCGGCAGTATTTTTTTGCAAAATTTACTCAAAGAGCAGCAAAGGTTCGCCAATCGAATGGCGGCGTAACCGCGTTGCTGTATACAAACGACGCCATTGACAAGAGGTGCCGTTTGAAGTAAAAAGTAATAGTGAAAAGTGAAGAAGAATGGGCGCGTTCCCGCCATATGCCTTTCAATTATATACAACTATAAAATATAAGTATTTGTTATATGCTTTATTTTGTAGTATAATATAGTCATTATATAATTCCCAATCGAGGCAATATGACGACGGCAGAGTTTAAAGAATTAATGAAAAAGCAAACGTATATAGAAGCTGATTCCGAAATGCATTTGCACATGCACGAAGCGTCCCAACGGACGCTGAAAATCACGGTTCAAATGAACAACGGATACAAAACGCCTGCCGAGATACGCGCGTTATTTTCCGAGCTTATCGGGCAAGAGGTCGACGAGGGCTTCGGGTTGTTTCCGCCCTTTAACGCCGATTACGGACAAAATATTAAGGTCGGGAAAAACGTCTTTATCAATTCCGGTTGTTGCTTTCAAGACCACGGCGGAATAGAAATCGGCGACGACGTTTTGATTGGACAGCAGGTCGTTATCGCAACTTTAAACCACGACTTTGACCCCTTAAAACGCGCAAATATGCATCCCAAACCCGTAAAAATCGGAAACAGCGTCTGGGTGGGCGCACACGCGACGATTCTCGCGGGGGCGACGATAGGAGACGGCGCTGTTATAGCGGCCGGTGCGGTCGTAACGAAGGACGTACCCGCAAATACGGTAGTAGGCGGAGTTCCCGCTAAAATATTAAAAACGTTGGAGGAGAAATGAATTTGACATCGGAATGGGATAAGACTTTCCCTAAGAGCGAAAAAGTCGATCACGAAAAAGTTACGTTTCACAACCGCTACGGCATAACGCTTGCGGCGGACTTGTATATTCCGAAAGACGCAAAAGGCAAGTTGCCGGCTATTGCGGTTTGCGGACCGTTCGGGGCGGTGAAAGAACAATCGTCGGGACTGTACGCGCAAAACATGGCGGAGCGCGGATTTTTGACTATTGCGTTCGACCCGTCGTTTACCGGCGAGAGCGGCGGCGAGCCGAGATACGTCGCGTCCCCCGACATCAACACCGAGGACTTTTGCGCGGCGGTGGATTATCTCTCCTGCCGTGACGACGTAAATCCCGAAAAAATCGGAATTATAGGTATTTGCGGTTGGGGCGGTATGGCGATAAACGCGGCGGCAATGGATACGAGAATTAAAGCTACGGTCGCGTCCACAATGTACGACATGACGAGAGTGAACGCAAAAGGCTATTTCGATTCCGCGGACAGCGAACAGGCGCGGTACGATATGAAAAAGGCGTTGAACGCGCAACGAATAGTAGATTACAAAAACGGCAGTTACGAACTCGGCGGCGGCGTAGTAGACCCGCTTCCCGCGGACGCGCCGTTTTTCGTCAAGGATTATTACGATTATTATAAAACCAAACGCGGATACCACGCGCGCTCGTTGAATTCAAACGGCGGTTGGAATAAGACGTCCCCGCTTTCCTTTATAAACATGCCGATATTGGCATATAGCAACGAGATAAGAAGCGCGGTGCTTATTATGCACGGCGAAAAGGCGCATTCGTGTTATTTCGGTAAAGACGCATTCAAAAATTTGAAAGGCAACAATAAAGAACTGCTGCTCATCCCAAACGCCGTTCATACCGATTTATACGACAGAACGGACGTCATTCCTTTTGAAAAGCTGAAAGATTTTTTCAATAAAAATTTTGACGCAGAATAAACAATTTGAGATTAGCGGCGCCGTACCGTGCGACCTGCAATACGTAAATCTCGGGAGAAAGAGAAGCGGAGAACGAAAAATCGATTATGTTTTACACGTATTTGTTGGAGTGTGCGGACGGCACGCTGTATTGCGGATATACAAACGACTTGGAAAGGCGCGTTCGAACGCACAACGAGGGAAAAGGCGCAAAATACACCCGCAGTCGCCTGCCGGTGAAAGTCGTATATTACGAAACGTTTCAAGATAAATCCGAAGCAATGCGCCGTGAGGCGCAAATAAAGCAAATGACCAGAGAGCAAAAAAGAGCGCTGATTTTACGGGGCGGTAACTAAAAATATCCGCATCTATGCCGTCTTACGGGCGGCGAAATATTTTATTCGAATTTCAATAGACTATCGAAAAACGGCAAAGGTTATAAAAAAGCCGAAACCGCGAAAAAACGGCGAAAAAACGCCGTAAAAAAGAGCGCGAAATAGGCGAAATAAAGTCGATTTTTGTTGACAAAGAAGGTTTTTTCTAGTATTATTAATAAATACAAGGTTTTAATGGGGGACTGAACGATAATGGAGATATGTTTTTCTATCGACATTGGATCCGAATCTACTAAAGCAGCTTACGCATATCGCGAATTCGGACGAGTGAAAAAGGACTCGTTACTTATCGGCGGGACGGATTTTCCGTCGTTTGCCTATTGCATGACGCCTGCGGACGTGGGTGAAGATTCGTCTTCGTCGAAATCGCAAGATTGCTGGAAATTCGGAAAGGACGCGATTTGCGAAGCCGCAAGCAGCAGCAATTTCAGATATTTGGTGAGAATCGGCGATCTTTTGAGCTTATTTAACAATAAAAAGGCAAGAAACTACTACGACAAAAAATCACTGTATAAGAACTTTTATTTTCCGCCGATAAACGACGGCGAAGCGTACGGCGAGGACGTGGAAAACGACGAGCGCAGAAGGAAAAAATACTTTACTGCGAAATTCGGCGATAAGCCCAGGGACGTTTGTCTTAAATTTTTGACCGAATACTGCACAAAGCTCGTCGAGGAAATGGAATCGATACTCGAAGCAAACGGAACGAACGAATCGGTCGTTTATAAGTGGGTGTTGGTGTATCCCAGCAACGCGTCGCTCGAATATATCGAAGAATTGATGACGCTACTAAAAAAGGCGACGGGAAAGCACAGTGACCCGAAACTCATTTCCGTAACGAAAGCCGTGGGCGCGGCGTTGCTCGAATACGGCTTGATAACAAGACCAGTTCGAAGCGGCACCGCAAAAAAGACGTTGATATTCAACGTGGGCGACGAAAAGACGTCCGTCACCAACGTACATTTCAGAAAAGACAATATCTATACGTATAGATTGAAAGCGGATAAAGCGATAAAAAACGCAAACTTTATTTGCAACGAGCCTCTCGACGTCGGCGGGAAAGATTTCGACGCACTCATAAACGACATGCTTTTAGCGTCGGCTGATAAGATTCCGTCGTTTGGGTCGAAGGGGGAGCAGTCGGCGGAAAGAGGTTCTTATGCAGCGCAATTTATGACGATGCAGGATATTAAATACGGCAAGGCGTTGTTCGGTGAGCAAGATTACTACGACACGGTGGCGGATAAAGGGATAGAGTTCGTATACACCAGAGAAATGAAGCTGTATATCCCCATAAAGAGAGAGGATTTTCTCGCGGCGGCACAGGAAAAAGTATTCCAAAAGATATGGGAGTACGCCAAAGAAAAACTTTTGCTCACTTGCGCGAAAGACGTAGATACGATAATTTTTGCGGGCGGCGGCGCGGAGACTTACGGGCTTGAAGAGTATATTACGGAGCAGCTGAGTAACGACGCGGATTTGAGTAAACGGAATATAACCTACGTGGATTTCAGCCCGAAAGGAAGGGCGGTATGCAAACCTGCGTACGCAGCGACGATAGGCGCGGCTTTGTTCGGGATAGGCGAATATGAATTTACCATAGTCACGACGGGGGCTTTCGCGACGTCTATATCGGGGGGCGAAAAATGTAAAATAATTATTCCGAAAGGTCACCAAATAAAGTTGCAAGGAAAACTTTATGAGGGAGAAGAAAGTTTGACCATTCCCGCATTTCTTCCGCGACAAGAGGGCACGAGGGATCAAATGCCCGACGCCTTTTTTAAGCTCGATCACGACGGAGCAAAGGGCACCCCCGTAGATATTAACGCAGATAACATAAAAGCCTACAAAATAAAAATGGAGAAAGCGGTAGTCAAATTCAAAGCAAGCAAGGCGGTTTTGGAAGAATTAATAGCTTGCGGCAGTTCACACGTAGATTACAATTACGAGAGCATGAAGTCGGCAAGACCGCTCGTATGCGACGAGGGATTTAATATCGACTGTGAGGGAAGAGGCGGCTTTTTCGTCAGAAACAGGACGGTAGTTACGAAGTTTCAAGGAATAAAACTCGATATCGAAGGCAATATGGAGTTGGATTAAAGTAGATTAGGGGCAAAAAATGGATTCAAACAATCTTAACACACTGAAAATAACGTTTAAAGACAACAATGGTTCGGGCGACAGCGCCAAAATCAAGTTCGGCAACAAGAGCGCGGACGCGCACAGGCTGAATAGAGGCCTATACGAAACGCTGGGCGCAGTCGAGTCTTTGGGGCGTTACGACGATTTTGCAATGCTTAAAATTCCGATAAGCCAATATGCAAAAAACGACCCGAGCGAGCCGTACGGGATTTTGAGAGATTCGAAATTTCACGGGACGGACCCGAAGGCGCCGGTAATCAGAACCAATCAAGAGTCCGCGGCGCTGACGTTTTTAAGTAAATTGCGCGGCTTCGGGCTTTTGGCGGACTGCGTAGGCAGCGGAAAGACTTACGAAGCCGGAGTCGTAATAAGCGAACTGGCGGTAAGAGGGCTTGTCGAAAATATTTTGATGATAGTGCCGGACACCGCGTTGCTTCACAAATGGAAATACGTAATGGAACGCCAATTCGGCATGGGCGAAGGGCAGTTTAATAGAATTACGACTTTGGACGTAAGGGGAAAACGGGTCGCGAACAAATATCAAAAGCCGCAAGGCGCGTATATAATGCTCCAAAGCGAGTTTGAAAATATTTCCGAAACCGCTGCAAAAACTTATTTATTTGATTTGATAGTCGTTGACGAGGCGCACCACCTTTGCGTAAAGAAAGCGGGAGAAGTCAACAAGGCGATGTATAGACTGTCGCTCATGATGGCGACGAAAAGAGAGTGTCAAAGACCGTACTGTCTATTGTTGACAGCCACGCCGCACTCGGGCAATTTGGAAAACATGTTCAACTTATGGTACTTTATAAGCTGTAAAGGCGGGTATCCCGAATTTTTCTTGACTCCGCCGCCGGCGCCAAACGACGAGGACGCGGAAGATGAAACGCCGCAAGAGGTAGATTCGGCGGACGCCAATACGCCGCTGGAACAGTATCACAAGGAAAAAAGGTATTACAGCAAGACTGTGTGCAAAGGCGCGAAGACAATTTCCGAATACATAGACAAGGCGACCGAGTGGGCAATCGTCGGCACCAAAGCGTTCCCGAATAAACAGTATGCCGACAAGTATTTAGGAGAATTCAGAGTATTGGCGAAAAACGGCAAAACCATAACGTATCCCGAGCGCAGTTTCGAGGAGTACGCGAAATTGCCTTGGTACGAAAAAAAGCGTAGAGTGGACGCGTTTATTTCATATTACAAACAAAAATACAAAAGAGATATAAGACACGAATTGACGGACAAGGTACGGGAAGCCTATACTACGGAAGTCATGCGCGCTATCATGGTAAGAAACCAAAACGAGTACAGCGCGGCAAGAAAGGCGCACAGCTACTTCTTCTTGCCGACGGAGGCAAAAAGCAAGGTCTCGTGCGAGGCGAAAGCGGCAAGAAACAGTGCGTTCTTCTTAGACGGGACTCCGACGGATCACGATGAATTTTTCAATAGCGCGGAAAAACTCTTTTCGGAAAAAATGGGATTCAAAGACGGCGCGCACGGTTTTTACGGCAAGCTTTTGAACGTAGTAGCCGCGCAAGACGACTTTGCGTACGTAAACCAAGTCGTATGCACAGCAAAGACGGCGCAAGAAGCGATATTTAACGCAAAATGCGAAGCGTTTGTAAACTTAGTGCAAGAGCAGGACGCGGACGCGATAAAAGAGGCGAAAGAGGGCAAAGCCCCCAACCGCAAGCTTATCGTGTTTTTCGACTACGACAAGGAAGAAAACGAAACGGACAACGAAGAAAGCTCTTGGGCTAAACTCTATAAATTTTTGGAAGACGGAAATCATCACGATATTTGCAAAAGAATAATCAGACAGCCCGAGGGCACGGAATTGAAAGACGCAATCGATGAATATAACAAAAGAGACGACGCGATATTCTTTGCCGAGAGCAGCAAGTGCACCGAGGGGCAGGACATGCAAAGCGGACGGGCTATATTGAATTTCGAAGTGCCTATCGACCCGCTTACCATGGACCAAAGAATAGGAAGAGTTCACCGCTTGGGGCAGGAGTCCGACGTCAAGATATTCTCTTTTGCTGCGATGAACGAATTGGACGGCTATTGCCTTGCGTATTACGTCGACATAGGAATTTTGAGCGATAAAAACGGCGACGCGTCGATACTTTCGGGATGCAACAACGACAACATGGTGGCGATACAGTGCAAAAAGTGCAAACGCATGGAAATGCTGTCGAGGATGGAATACGACGGATATTTGGAGCGTTGCCCGAAATGCGGCAAGCATATGAGCGTAACGCACGAAGGAAATAAAGAAATATTCAAGTGCAAAGACTGCGGCGTTACGGCGCCGATACCCGAGAACAGTCAGCTTAGATGCGAAGAATGTAAAGGCTCGGATGGTCAACCCGGGGTGGTTCGAGAAGAGATAAGCATGCACGAATACAGGTGCGACAAGGACCCGAGACACAGGTTAAAGCGCGACAACGAGCGCGGCGGATACGTTTGTATCGGGACGACGGGGCAAAAAGAACTCATGAACTATTCGCGCGACGAGGAAAATCGCGCGATTGTCGAATGCGACAAGCTTTGCGCTATAAAACACTGCAAAGGAAGCGACAGCGAAAGTTGCGACGGAGACTGCTTGCTTAAACAGGCGTTTGAAAGAGGGGAGCCCGTTCAAAGGAATCAGGCTATCTATATTTGTTTTAAAGAGTGCAAAAATCCGAACAAGGAAACTTGCAGATGCCGTCCGGACAAGTCCGCGGCGAGCACTTGCGGCGAGTGCAAACACGCAAAATGCACGCCGAAGCCGCACAGGATAGTGTTCGACGAGTTCGGTACGAGCGCGCCGTGCCCGATATGCGGCAAGTCGACAACCGGTTTGGTACAAGGCGGCACGTTGAGAAAGGTGGAAAGAAACACGTTCGAGAGCTATATAAGAAACTTGTACGAAAACGACCAGCAAAATTTCTGCAAGCACTTCCAAGCCGACGCCGAAAAGATGAAAGACATAAAGGTAATTTTGAAATTCAATTAGAAGTGGGGAAAACATGGCGACAAAGATAAAATACGAGCTTAATTCGACAAACGAACAAAACGCGTTTAGGGCTTTGTACAAGCTGAAAGATAAACCCGAAGTCAACCTTACGGACGAAAACGGAACGCTGTACGAGGGAGAAATAAAAAACGATGTGGAGACTATCGTCTACGAGGGTGTGGAATATTTTTGCGGCGACGAAAGCCGCGACAACCAAACGACAACGAGCCAAAGCGTTACGGACACAGGGTTCAGTTGGTTCCGCGCCATACGGCGCGAGCCGGAGGACGATAAAACGACGGGCGCAAAAAAATGGAAAATGCTCCTTACCGACGTACCGCAAAAGTTCTTCGATAGATACCCTATCCTTATTTACGACAAAGAGGACGAACGTTTGAGCGATTCCGAAATCCGAACGTTCGAGCGCAGGTTGAAAAACTTGATGACGACTATATTCGACGGCGTACAAGAGCAGGATATAAAGGTGGGAATCGAGTCATCGTCGCGCAGGACGTTTTACGGAGCGAGCTTGCGGTTGGATCTAAGCACGGGCGGCGAGCCGTTTCACGTCGTCGCGCGTATATTTTTCGGTGAAACCGAGGCTCTCGACGGTTCGCAAAAGACGGTGTTTCACGTTTTAAACAAACAACAGGCGGCGTCTTTTGCCCCTGAAAACAACGCGCTCGGCGGCGAAGGGCAAACGGACGCAATCAGAAACGATGAAATACAAAACGAGATAAACGGTTTTAAACAAAACGGCATAAAAGATTTTTTTCAAGGACTGAGCGAAAGAAACGAGAATTTATACGAATATCTCGTCTTTTCGGAAGAGGATTTGCAAATACTACGCCGTAACATCAAAGACGCGCCGGGCGCAAGAATAAACGGTAAACTTACGATGAGTTGCACAAAGATAGAAGTCAAGCTTTGCATGAAAATTGCCGTCAACGTGCCCAAGTTCGATATTCGTTTGAAGTGCGGTATGGGCGAAAAGGTCTTGACCGCGACTAGTTTTGCACAACTCGTCACCTTGCAATGCGACTGCGGGACCGAACTTATTAAAGACAACAGGGTGTGCACGTCCGCGGCAATGATAGACATAAAGTTCGAAGACGACGAAAATACCGTCAGGTTCGATTCCGTATCGAAAGGGGCTACGACGCACGAAAAGGCTTTGGCGCTTGCAAAGCAAGAAGTGTTTTCCAAGCATCTTTACCATATTACTTGCCCCCTGATGCTCAACAAAGGCAGCTGTGACGCGTACGTTTGCAACCGCGATTACGTCGAAGTCGAAAAAGCGGACGGAGGAATTGAGTTCAAGTGCAAAGACTGTCCGTACAGCGAGATTTATATGAATATCGGCGGCAAATATTACGACGTGGAACGGTTGAATTTCGACGGAAAAGAGATTTTCGTAAAAAGCGGCGAAGACAAGACGTGCGACGTTTGCGGTCGTCCGATACAAAAAGGCAACAACTGCGCGTTGTGTTACGATTTGATACGCGGAAGCGACAAGGAGCATAGAAGACAGTATAGGAAATACAGGATTTTATTGCCGCTTATGTTGCGTTTGAAGTTCTTCGGCACCAAGAATATTTGCGCGGAAGATCAGGAGTATATAGTGTTTATGCTTCGCGGCAACGGCTCGCGCAGGAAGTACGTCGTCTACGACAAGATAAAGGAAGATTGGCTGAAAGGGAAAAGTCCGAAAAGGCTGTAAAGGCACGGCGTAATAGGGCGAAAAAGCAAAATACGGGTGGAAATAATCGGGAGATAAGACAGTGAACAACAAAATGGATTGGATGAATGAACTGCCGGAAAACGAAGGCGGTAAATACGAAAAAGACACAAGCACGAGGTTTTTGGACAAGAAATTGCATTTTGTGATAATCATGGCGGTTATCGTTGCCATCGATTTTATCATTGCGATTTTCAACAGCGCGGTAAGGCGGTACGACGCGGTCTATCAATTCGAGCCGTGGCTGCTTTTAATTATCGACTTGGGATATTTGGTGTACTCACAATTCGTAAGTTTCAGGCAAAACGGCGCAAAAATAGGCTCGGGCATATATCTTGCTTTGTCGGCGGTCTTTACTGTTATTACGATAGTTTTGGCGTTTACCGACGGCGGCGCTGTGACGATGTCTATTCTGGCGGCGGTCGTTTTGATTTTCGTTTGGCTTGCAAAGGTCTTGATAGTATTTTGGGAACTCGTGGTATTGCCGAAATACTATTGGAATAACCGTCAATACAGTTTAAAACTGCTGACCTCGTGGGTAGGCGTGGGCGTTTGCGTATTATTCCTCTTGTTCAATGCGGTTTTCGGCTTCATGGGTCAAAATATAGCCGTTCCCGACAAGGAAGCTACGCTGTCGTTCAGCGAAGACGCAAACGGCGACTTTGTCGTCGTCGGAACGGTGGATAAGGGCAATATCATAAACGTGCCGCAGTCTTTCAACGGGCGTAAAGTCGTAGGAATAGAAGCCGCGGTTTTAAACGATACGGCGATAAAATTGCTGACGACGGAAAATGAGGATTTCAGGATATACAACGTAGACGAGTTGACGAAAATCAACCCTGATTTGCGCGTAGAGGTGAGTAAATCCGCTCTAAACGATACGAGGGAGCATTTATTCTACCAGCTTAGGAGCCACGCGTACAATTACGTCGGCGAAAAATTGCTGAATATCGTCGCGCCCAACGACCTTGCCGCCGACGAGACCTATTATCATTTTATATATAAAGGGGAAACGCCCAAAGAACTTATTTATATCCCAACGGTTTTTGCAAAAAAGAGCGATTTTGACGCGACGGCGGTTTATTCGCAAATGGGCGGATACTTTGCGCATACGGGAATAAATTCGCAAGACGATTTGGAATGGTGCTTTAACAACAACGGCGGATATATCTTGGACGAAGCCAACTTAGCGGTAGAAGAAAACGCGGTAAGAGTGCCGTTCAGTAAGATAAACTATTTTGAAAGTTTGGACGGCAACGATACGAAATGGTCGACGCCGGTAGAGTCGCAATATATCGCGACCGCAAACTTAAAGCCGTATTTCGACGATTTGCCCACGAGAAACGGCTTTAACGTGCGTTGGTCTGCCGACGGCGTTAATATGTTAGACTCGGACTATTTCGAACACTATTTTGCAGCGCGCTGCGGATTGCGGGTGTACTTCAAACCGTTTTGGGAAGTGAAAGTTCCGACCATTACCAAAAGCGCTTCCAATAAGACGATAACTTACGGCGAGAATACCGTCGTTGAAGTGCAGGCGGACAGCGTGCTTCCGTGCACGTACAGCCTTTACGGCGGCTTGGAAATGATTACGAGCCAAGAAACGGGCGAGTTTGCGCTCAACGGCTACAATCCCACGCAAAACGGCAGGTATGAGATACGCATAACCGCGAGTGACCCCGAGATTACCTCGCTTACGTCGGACGCGGCAGTAAGCGAATTCGATTTCGTTATAAACAAAAAGCTGATGCACGTTTCGTGGACGCTTCCCGACGGAGAAGTCTACGACAATACGGCAAAGACGATTTCGTGCGATTACGACGAAAACGACGTCGTATCTTCCGACGACGTAATACTGTTACAGCTGTCGCGTACGACGGTCGTTCATGCGGATAACTACGACGTTTCCGTCACTTTGGACGGGTACTGCTCTTTGCTTTATCGACTCAACGAACAGGCAAACGCAAGCTTTTCCGTACTCCCCAAGCCCGTAACTTTACAATGGGAAACGTTAAGCGAGGAAACTCTCGTCTATACGAAAACCGAAAAGTCGGTGAGCGCGCAGGTAACCAACCTCTTTTCGGGCGATAGTTGCGACGTCACCGTCGAGATTACCTCGGAAAATAAAGTCGGCGCGGGCGAGGTAGAGTATTCGGCTACCCGTTTGACTAACACCGATTATACATTGGAAAGCGGTGAAGGCGTAAGCAACGTTTACGTAATCACCCCGTTGGTTATCAACTTCGACTGGCAGCTGCCCGAAGATTTGGTTTACGACGCGGGAGAGAAAATAGCGACTGTCGTTTTATATAACGTAATAGGCGGCGACGAATGTACGATAAATACCGAGCACGACGGCGACAACGTTTCGGCAGGCGTGGTCAATTATTCCGCAATCGGGCTTTTGGGTGCCGATAGAGCGAATTACGAGCTACCGGAAGTCGGACTTGTGGCAACGTTCGAAATAGACAAAAGGCTTGCGTCTTTGCGTTGGGACGAGCTTACGGACGAAGATTTGATTTACAGCGGGGCGGAAAAGAGAGTCGACGCCGCGGTCGAAAATCTTTACGGAGAGGATACTTGCAGCGTAGAAGTCGAGATAATAAGCGACAATAAGTTCAGGGTCGGCGAAGTCGTTTATCTTGCGGTCTCGCTCGGCAACGACAACTATTATTTGGCGCAGGAAAGCGGGTGGACGATAAGCTATTATATCACGCCGCTCAGCGTAAGCGTTTCGTGGCAAGTGCCGACGGAAGAGGAACTGGTCTATGACAAAACGGAAAAGACGGCGGTAGCCGTTATCGACAATTTGGTTTTTGGCGACGATTGCGATATAGAGACCGACCATACGCCCAACGTCTTGGTCGGAAAGGTGGAGTATTTCTGCTTGCGGCTGTACGGAGATGACAGCTACAACTACGATTTGCCGGAGGGAATAAGCACCGATTTCGACATAACGCAGCGCACGGTTGTCATAGAGTGGACGACTCCCGACGAGAGCGAGCTCGAATACGACGGCACGGAAAAAGCGACGACATACGTATTGAGCAATTTGATGGACGGCGACGAGTGCCTGCCGCTAGTAGGCAATACCGAGGACTTGACGTCCGCGGGAATTATCGTCTATTCCCTTAACGACCTCTACGGCGAAAATTATTTCAATTACAAATTGCCGGAAGAGCGTTCGATAAGCTACGAGATAAGAAAGCGCACGGTAACGCTGGAATGGAGCACGCCGACGGGCGCGGTGTACGACAAGACGGAAAAAGAGGCGCAAGCGACGTTCTTAAACAAGCTCGAAGACGACGATTGCTCGTTCGTTATAGAACATAACGACAACGTTTCGGCGGGTAAGGTAGTCTATACGGTCGTAGGGCTGGACGGCGTGGAGAGCGGCAACTATCAACTGCCCGAAACGGACGATATAAGCGCGAGTTTCGTAATAGCGCAGAAAGAGGCGACTTTAAGCTGGGTGGAATTGACCGAAGGCGAACGCGAGTACCGCGGTTCGGTGCTGGACGTCGTGGCGAACGTCAACAACTTAGAAGACGGCGACGAATGCACGGTCGAACTGGAAATAACGTCGGATAACAGCATAGACGTCGGCGACGTCGATTACAGAGCGGTCGGTTTGTTGAACGGAAACTATAAACTGACCGATGAAAGCGATTTGGAAAGAAGCTATACGATTTTACGGCGCCTTATAGATTTCGAATGGGACGTTCCGACGGGCGAAAACGCGATATACGACGCGACGGCAAAAGTAGCGGTGCCGAGATTCAACAATCTCGTTTTGGGAGACGATTGCGTTATAAACACCACCAATACGCCCAACGTGGAGGCGGGCGACGTCGATTACGCGATAACGGGCATAAGCGGCGAAAAGAGCGGCAACTATTATTTGCCGACGTCAAATCTTACGACGTCGTTTAAGATAGAGCAGCGGACGGCGGTTATCGACTGGACGGTTTTGAGTGCCGACGAGTTGATTTACGACAAACGTCCGAAGAACGTCGCGGCGACCGTTACCAATATTCAGGGGCAGGACGCTTGCACTCCGACCGTGGTGAGAACGAGCCAAAACGAATACGACGCGGGGGCCGTATCGTACGAAGTAACCGGACTTTCCAATAGCAATTACAAAATTACCGCCGACAGCAACGCGGGTAAGACGTATACGATTTCGCAGTTGGAAGTCGTTTTGGAATGGACTTTACCGAATAACGCGGTATACGACGGAACGGAAAAGGCGGCGGCAATACAATTTAAGAACTTAATCGACGGCGACGATTGCGCGCTTGCGATAGAACACGGCGACGTCGTGAACGCGGGCGACGTAGAGTACGTTATCACGGGACTGACGGGCGCGCAAAGCGGCAACTATAAGCTTCCGCTTTTGGGACGAAGGCGGAGTTACGTCATCGACAAGCGCGTCGTAACGTTCGCATGGACGCTGCCGACCGAACTTATTTACGACGGAACGGCAAAGACGGCGACGGTAAGCCTTACCAATATCGTTGACGACGACGTTTGCACGCCGACGGTTACCAATACCGACAATACGAACGCAGGAAGGGTTACTTACACGCTGACGGCGCTCGACGGTTTGAATAAAGACAACTACAAATTGCCGTTGACCGGTTTGACGGCGCAATTTACCATATTGCAAAGAGAAGCGCAGCTCAGCTGGACGGTTCCTGCCGCTCTTATTTACGACGGCAATCCCAAAACCGCGACAGTAACGATGACCAATAAGGTTACGGGCGACGATTGCACGGTGCAGGTTTCGCACGGGGACAACGTGAACGCGGGTAGCGTAGTATATACGGCGACGGAGCTGACGGGCAGCCAAAGCGGCAACTACTCTTTGCCCGTTTCGAAATCCACCCAGTTTACCATAGCGCCGCTGACCGTTAGCATAAATTGGCAATTGCCGACGAGCGCGGTATACGACGGGTCGCCGAAGACTGCAACGGCGACAGTCGGGAATAAGATAACGGGCGACGATTGCATTTTGGTGTTAAAGCACACAGACAACGTAAACGCGGGCACGGCGTCCGTAGAGGCGGTCGGACTGAGCGGAAACCAAAAGGGCAATTACAGCTTGACTTCCGCCGCCGACAAGGAAAAGACTTTTGCGATAGGCAAGAGAGCCGTACAATTGCAATGGACGGAGCTTTCCGCGGCGCAACTCGTTTACGATGGCAACGAAAAGGCCGTTGTTGCGACGGTAAGCAACAAGGTTTCGGGTGACAATTGCACCGTAACGGTAGAGATAACGAGCGACAACCGCGCGAAAGCGGGCGCGGTCGTATATAAAGCGGTGTCGATGAAGAACGGCGATAATTATTCGCTGCCGACGGGAACCGCGGCGGAGCGCTCTTACGAGATAACCAAGCGCGTGATACAGCTTTCGTGGACGAATCCGACCGACGCAGTTTACAACGGAAACGCAAAGACCGCCGCCGTTAATATAACCAACTTGGTCGGAAGCGACGATTGCACTTTGACAGTAGAGCACGTAAACAACGTCAACGCGGGGACCGCCACCGCCGAAGTAACTTCGCTTAACGGCAGCGACAAAGCAAACTACGCGCTTCCCTCTAACGTTAAACACATGTTCGCGATTACGCAACGTCCCGTAACCATCGAATGGACGTTGCCCAATACGACTTACGACGGAAGCAACAAGACGGCTACGCCGACGTTAAAGAACGTCGTTGCGGGCGACGCGGGCAAAATAGAAATAAACGTCGTACATAGCGCCGATATAAAGAACGTCGGAAAAGTGATTTTCGAAGTAAAGACGCTTACGGGTGAAAAAGGCGCCAATTACTCGTTGCCGAATAACGAAAAAGACAGGACGACGTCGTTTACCATTCAAGCCCTTGCGGTCAATATCAGTTGGTCGACGCCAAAAAACGCGGTTTACGACGGACAGCCTAAGGCCGCGACGGCTACGATAACCAACAAAGTCACGGGCGACGACGTGGAGGTGCTTATCGGGTACAACAACAACAACGTCAACGCGGGTACGGTAACTTGCCGAGCGATAGGACTCAAAGGCAATCAAAAGGACAACTACTCTTTGACCTCCGCGTCCACCGCTTCGTTTGAAATAGCAAAAGCCGACAGAGTTGCGACGGTGTCCATGCAAAATTGGACTTACGGCGAAAGCGCGAAAAACCCGACGGTCAACCAAACTGCGGGCGACTCCGCGACGATAACGTATACGTACGCGCAAAGAGGCAGCGAGAACTTCTCTTCCACGGTCCCGACGGCGGCGGGCAGATATACGGTAAAGGCGACGGTGGCGGCAAGCAACGATTATAAAGCAATATCCGTAACCGGCGAGTTCGAGATTTTGGCAAAAGCCGTTACGATAAAGTGGACTCTAAGCGACGACGACGTCTATGACGGAACGGAAAAGGCGGTTACCGCCGAAGTGCAAGGGCTGGTAGGCAACGACAGCTGCGGCGTATCTATCGGTATCGTTTCCGTCAATACCTGCGAAGCGGGCGACGTTACGTACAGGGCAACGGCTCTCGGCAATCCGAATTACACGATAGGCTCAACGAGCAACGCGGAATATACGATTACCATAAAAAAGGCGACGAGGAGCGGAATAACCCTCAATATGGAGAGCTGGACGGAGGGCGGCGTTCAAAAGACTCCGTCGGTAACCGGATACTCCGGACAAGTAAAGTATGAATACGCGCAAGACGGTAGTTCGGTTTATTCGGAGACCGCGCCGACTACGGCGGGAGTATACACCGTCAGAATGACGATAGCGGCGGACAAGAACTATAACGCGTACGTAATAACGAAATCGTATACGATTTACGCACAACAAGTGGGAGAGTAATTATGGCTAAGGCAAAGAACGAAAAGATTACAAGCGAAAGATTTTTAATAGAGTGTCCGAATGCGAATTGCAAAAAGCAAATAGAGCCTATCACTTACTTTACCGGAGAACTTTACTGTCCCGAATGTAAGGAAGAAATAGCCAAAAAGCTTTTGGAACAAATCGTAAAAGAGAGCGACCCCACGAAAATATGCGCGGAGTATTTTGCCATATCTCAGCAGTACTTTATCAGGTACCTGTTGGATATAGTGCCGCAAATGCGTAAACTCGGCGGTCCCGACCAAAAGGGCGAGTACGACGCGCTGTATAAGCAGGGACAAAAGTATTTGCGACAAGCCGTTGCGTATTGCAAACGCGCCGCGTACGCGGGCAATCCTTACGCTCTTGTCAATTTGGTCTACTACTACAAGTCGGGATACGACGTAACCGTCAGCAACCGCGATATAGCGACCAAAAAATTGAGCGCGGTCATAAAGGGCATTTTCTCCGACCCGAAAATACAAAACCCCGAACTTGCCCAGAAGATAAACGAGCGGTTGAACGGGTTGGTGACGGAAACGTCCGCGGCAAAAGACGCAAGCGGTTTGGAGTATTTGAGAAATTTAATCGAAGCGAGCACCGACAAGAGCAGAGAGAGAAAGCCGCTTTTCGGGGTGTTTACGATAAACGGCGACAAGCTTAACGACAAGGAAAAAGAAGAACTCGTCGATCTTATCCACAAAGCGGCGAAACAGTGGACAAGCAAAGACGTTGACGGGTTGTATTTGTACAACAAAAAAGAACGGGAGTGGGAGCCCGACAATGAGCTGACGGTTTTAGAGGATATAGAAGGGATAATGTATTTCGGGTACAGGAACGCAAATTGCCACAGCGCGAGCCGCCGTATGAAGCGCGAGATGAGAGAAGTTCTCGCCGCAGACAGAAGCGAAATTACCGGATTTTTTACCGACATCGTGTTCGGAAGAACGTTTAAATGGAACGACGACAACCGCACGGTGTGTTTTTGCGACGTCGACATCTATTTGTGCGAGGACAAAGACAAAAATCACACCAAACTGGACGACTTAAAGAACAAGCTCATAGAAGTGTTGGAAAACGATAGTACGGAGAGATAATAAGTGGCAGGAATCATAGACAGAAATGCAATAAAAAACATTTTAAACAAATGCCGCGCCTACGGGATAAGGCTGGACAAAAACGACGACAGCGCGTTGAGAGACGTTGTCAACGACGCGGCGACAGAGTACTATTCCGACCATCACGAAGACTTTGCGCTGCGGTGTATAGAGTGTTTGCAAAAGATATTCAAAGCTTTTATAGACTGCGACGGCAGGATAGAAAAGGACGTAAGAACGCTTATAGAATACTTGGCGGTAGCGACTAAATCTAACGCCGAAACAAAAGAATTAAACGCTCGCAAAAAGGGCTTAAAAAAGATTATCGAATACTATAAAGACCCGTGGGAACTTAGGAGCGAGCAGGACAATTTATCGATGATAGGTAAATTTATCGAAAAATCGATAGAGTATATCGACAAAATCGTAAGTTATTTGCAAACGAAAGGCGGAGAACACTGTTTGGAAACGGCGGAATATTTGAAAGACGTTAAAACAAGGCTCGAAAAACTATCCGTCGTCGACGGGGCGTACACGCCGTATATAGGCAATTGTTTATGGGCGGTAAAGAGGGAACTCGAAGCCATGAACGATGACGTGGGAAAATCCGTAATAAACAAATCGTATATGGCGACGAAAAAGAAAAACGTCGAAAATCTTTTGTCGGAAGCGGAAGACGTGGCGGAAATGACAATCAAAGACGCAAGCAAGGCGGTAAAAAATAAATTCGAATTAAGCAAATATAAGGAGAGCGAAACTATGAAAGACAATAATCAAGGAATTTTCAAGAATAACGTCGGGGAAACTGCGGAAGCGTTGAAGAGAAACGTGGATTTGGTGAATCTCTGTATTGCGGAGGAAGAGCGCAAGGAAACTGTGGCAAGTCAAAAGAATTTGGACAATTTGACTAGGATTAAGAGTAGGTTGGAAGAGGCAATCGGCGCAATATCGGCGTTTAGGGAAAGAGGCGACGAGTACGCGGAGCCGACGTACGATATTTTGCGCAAGATAGTGACGACGACGACGGAGATAGAGGCAAGTATAAAAAAGAAAGAATTTCTCGCTATCATCAACGAGTTCCTCAAACCGTTGGAAGGCAAGGTGGCGGAACTGGGTAAAGAGATGGAAAGACCGCAAAAGCCCGTAGGAAGAAGAGGCGTTGACGGTCAATACGTTTTGCGCGCGAAAGCGTCCGAAGATTACGAAGCGATAGCGGGAGAAGGACGAAAACGCGACGAATACAAGGAGAAAATAAATGCAATTAAATCGGAACTGAACGAAATCGCCCAAAGTATCCACGATCCCGAAATAGACGAGGTGGAAAGCGAACTCAACGAACTGATTGCGAAACGAGAAAAAATAGTGGACGATTACGACCAAGGTTTAATCTCCGAAGACGCGGCAAACGCCAAGTTGGAGGGGATAATAGACGAGATAGACCTATTGGAATCCGGTTTGCAGGAGAGACGCAACGTGGAAGCTTACGTAAGAGAAGCGCTGGGCACGCTTAGAAAAACCTGTTATTTGGCGTTTACCAGGATAGATTCCGTTTTGAAAGCGGCAAGCAAGAGAGATTTCTACGCGTTGTCGGAAGTTGCCAACATGGCGTTGGAAGGCATAAGGGAATTGTTGCAAGAGAGAAATCCAAACAAAGCAAGGGTCAATACGTTGAAAAAGACGCTCGACAATTTAGTCGCGAACATGGAAAATCAAATGAACGGTATTTTGGGCGAGAACGGCGTAGAAAGGATAGTAAACGGAACGTGGCAACCGACGCACGTCGTCAGTCGCGCGGAGAGAACGACCAACGACCAGCCCAAGAAGAGCGCGGTTAAAGATTTGTTGAAAAAGCGCGACGAAGGAAGCGCCGACGGCACTCGTCGTCCGACGGTAAGCGTAGCGGCGGAGAGCGCAAGGCGCCGTCAGGACGCAAATTCCGACGATACGGGATTTTAAGAGGATAACCAATGGCGACGATAATAGAAATTATCAAAGAGGCGGAAAAGAAGTACGGCGAAAGCGTAAACGTACAAGAGCTGAAAGAGGCGCTTGCTACGCTGAGCGAATTGCCGCAAACGCGGTTTAAAGAGGGAAACCTCGCAAGGCGCAACAAGCTTATAGCGTACTTGAAGATAAAAATTGCCGTTATTACGTTCTTTTTTGCAAAAGAAGACCTAAGTCACCGCAATTTGGACGTAGCGAAGCTTGCTATGGACGAGGGGAGAATTATCTTGGAAAACGACGTCGGAGTCGAAGAAGCCACTTGGATAGGTTCTATAAAAGATATTATGACTCGGGTCGCGATTTACTTTAAAAGCGTGTATGACGGCGTCGAAGCGGTGGAGCAAGGCGGGACGGAATTTAATGCGGAAAAGTATTGCGAAACGTTGGAGCTCGTCGATAAAAAGCTGAAAGAAATGCAAGAAAACGTTGATTTCGGCAGTCCTTTGGACTTGTTCCCCCTGCCGGACGACGCGAGAGTTAATTTTCGCTTCCCCGCAATAGCTGGCACGTTGCAGTCGAAGATGCGACTTTGCCGCAACCGTTTGAACGAGTTTTTCAAAAACAACTTTTTTACGCCCATATCCATTCGCAACGATTTGGCAAAGTACGACAAGTACGAACTTTGCCCCGACGAAGTGATAGGAATGGGGGACAGGACGGCGCTTATACAGTTTGTCAGCACGCCGCTTGAAAACGAGTTTACGTTTTTACTTAACGCCAATCAAAACGTGGGAGGAAAAGCGCGGACGATAGCGCAGCTTAACACGGGGTGGCTCAGCGAAGCGTGCAGGACAAGCGAAAAGAAAGCCGACGCGTCCAAAAGAGCGCAAGAAGTCAAAAATATTTTTTACGGCTTTTTTGCGTACGTGGAATACGAGAAAGCCCCGTCCGTTTTCGCGCTGTACGGCGTAAACGATTTATCGGAGAGCGACAGACAAGGCGTCTTTACTGCATGTTCGGAATACGCGGAGAGGCACAAGGGCAAGATTCGGTTCGTTATTCACGACAGCACCGGAAATATCGCGCTTTTAAGAGCCTATAACGAGCTCGGCTCGGACCGCGTGAAAACCGCCGCGAGCAACCTCTACCTCTCTTTGCCTAAGTACGGCGAGGTGTACGAAGCTTTGAAGGAAATAGGCGCGGAAAAGCTGGCGGAAGTCAAAAAATACGGCGTATTTTTGGGCTATATCGGGATAAGCGTTTTGCTTAGACAATTCCGCGACGGCGACAAGCTGTGGGAGAACGAATACAAGAAGACTTCTCTCGTCAATTCGGAGACTTCGATCGAATTTTTGGACGAATTGAACGAGGACGCCTATTTCGTGCCGGCGGACTGGCACTGGGAGCCGAACGAGGGAAGAAAGCCGAGGATAGACGACGCCGTCGGGTACGATTACGACCAAATAAAGGAAGTAATGAACGACGAGATAAAGAGCATTATAGAAAATCCCGAGCTGGATATTTACAGGCGGTGCGAGCAGTTGGTCATTTACTGCCTTTGCGCGGGCGAGGACGTCACGGTATGGGACAAACTGGACGAGGAGGAAAAGGAAGCAAGAATAACCACCGCGGTCAAGGTCATAGCTACCGCCATGAGATGTTATTATTCCAATCCCGTAGTGGAATTCAGTAAAGAAAAAAGCGGACATTGGGGCGGCGCGTGTTGCGGCGGCGGACACACCATTAAATTCAAGGTTTCTTGTATCCAAGATTTGAAATGGACACGCGACGCGATTTTGCACGAGCTGTACCATTCCGTTCAACATACGATGACGGGTTACGGTCGTTCGCTCGCGTGGTATAAGAAGACTTACCACGTTTCCGAAGAAAGGCGAATATCTTGGCAGGACAACGACAAAGTTTACACGGACATCGACGTCGACGAAAAGAGCTATTGGGTGCAGGTAAAGGAAGTGGACGCGAGGGATTTTGCGTGCATGTGTTTGGGTGACCAAGTATACCACACCACGAGAATTTAATACGAGGAGAAAACATATGACAGACGAAAAAACGCGGAAGCGGTTGGAAGAATTCGTAGAAAAATTACTGCATTTGGAAGACCCCAACAACCGACAAGTAAACCTTTTTATAGACGAGAACGGCACGCCGCAAAAGTCGGACGTCTATACGTTGTACGACGGACGGGAGAATTTCGGCGTAAGACTTTATCGGCATATAAGAAACAAGATAGGCAGCGGCGTTTCGACGTATCTCAAAGACAGCGCGGAGAAAGAAGAAAATGCGCTCGGAAAAGAGGCGTCGATGGTCGTATCGTGGCGCAGCAACGCGGAGAAAAATCTCGAAAGAAGCGCGCAAAAACAGCTCAGTAAGTTCATTGACGATATATACAAGGAAATGCAAGCCAAAGGCATGAACGTTCTGTTCCTCTCGATAGGCGCGGTGAGGTGGAAAACGCCCGACGGCACGATAGAGTCGCCGTTGATAATTTTCCCTATAAGGTTGGTAAGAAAGATAGACTATCAGCCCGTAGGCGTGGAGTTTGTAGACGACGAGATTTATTTCAACGAGTGTTTTAACCGTTTGTTTGCCAAAATTTACGGCGAGCAGTTGGAGCCGTTTCCGCTGCCCGTTATAAACGGGGAACGGACGGTACTTATCGACCCCAACGAGTTTGACGTAGAGGAATATTTCCAAACGGTGGAAAATTACGTCGCAAATTGCAAGCTCGGAACGACGAGCAGCGGAACGTTGGAGTTTTTAAAAGACGAAGTGGCAATAGCGAGATACACCCACGACGATATTTGTATGTACCGCGATATAAAGGCGCACGAGAAAGAAATATCCGAAAGCAAGCTTATACGTAGGGTTTTCGGCAACGAACTCGTCGGCGACGAAGCGGGCAGAAATACCGAGCTTAGGTTCGTGTTGAAATACGACAGCGTGCAAAGGGAGATCGCCGACAAGGTAATAAACGGCGGCAAGTGCGTAAAAGTGCAAGGTCCTCCGGGAACGGGCAAGACGCAAACTATCGCAAACGTTTTGGCTTGCGCCATCGCCGCGGATAAAAAGGTACTGTTCGTATCCAAAAAAATCCCCGCACTCGAAGAAGTTTACGCCAAACTTCCCGAGGAGCTGCGACCGTTCGTACTTAAAATAGAAATCGAAAAGGAAAATCTCGCGGTAAAGATGAGTCCGCACGAGATTCACAAAGAGTTCAACAGGACGTTGAAATACAGGCTGCCGGAATTGAATAAGACGGGCGTGGAGTCCATGGCGGCGCAGCTGCGCAAGAACGCGACCGAGAAAAAACGCGACTTGGATTTGTATTGCCGCGCGCTTTTCGGGGACGAATTGAAAAACGGATACAGTTTTTACGACGCGTTGACCGCGTACTGCAAGATAATCGACTGTCCTACGGTAAGATTCGAAACGCCGTCGATAAAGTACGCGCTTACTATGGACAAGACCGTATACGAGGATTTACTGCGGAAGATAACCGAACTGTCCGAAAATTTCGACTATTTTACCGGCGGGAAAAAATATTTGCCGAGACGTTCTCCGTATTTCGGAATAAGGCGGGACAGAATATACGACGAGCCGCCCGCAAAAGAAGAGATAGACAAGGTAAGAGAACTGCAAAGCGAACTTGCGGATGCCGTTTCGTGCTTTCCGGAAACCCGACTTGACGCTTTGCGCGTTTTCTCGATAATCGCAAGAGCTTCGGAACTCGACGTGGAGTTCGTAAAGAAATATTCCGAAACCAAAGAGCTTTCGCGGCTTATCGACGCGCTCCGCGCCGCAATCGACTATCGTGAAAAGTTAAAAGAGGACGGGTTGGACGGCGAATTTTCATCTTTGAAATACGGCAACGGTTTGAACAGGCTGCAAGTTTACGGCGCGCCCAATATCTCAAACGAGTTTTTGCCGATGAAGATAGCTGCGCTCGAAGGTATAGAAAAGTATTTTACCGACGCCCAGATAAACAAAGTCAGGAAAAACAGGAAAGAGCTGCAAGCAAACATCGCAGTCTACGACGCGGCGATGGAGAAATATCTCAGCGAGAAAGAGACGGTCGTAGACGTATTGGGAAGCGGCGTAACAGACGACGAAAAGAAGAAAAAAGCGTTATTGAAGCTGCAAAACAAACTGGAAAAACTCAAATCTCTCGACGGAATGGGCGCGAAATCGGTTTTGAAAAAGATAAAAGAAGTTCGTAGTCTTACCACCCCGATAGCCGACCAAAGACTCGTAGACGGAGCGAGGGCGGTTATAGCTATGGAAGAGGCGCTTCAAACGCTTGATGAAGCCAGAACTCAAATAGGCGTTTTCACGGAGAGCGAAATTACGGAGAATACCGTTTTAATGCTGAAAACGATGTTTGAACTGTCGTCGGGAGCAAAGACGATGGAAAGAGTCGTCGAGGAAATCCCCGCGATACTGCAATGGATAAACGCTTCTTTTACCGCGACGGACGTACGGGTTATCGCCGATTTATTGAAAGACGGGACGGTAGAAGACGCGTTTAAAATAGCAAAACTTGCGCGCGATTACAAAGGCTATTGCGAAAAAATACGGGAAATAAACGAGATAAAGCGTAAAATCGAGGGTACGATTGAAAAATCGGACGGAGAAATCGGCTTAATCGATACGGCGGAACTTAGGAGGATGAAAGACGACTGTTTGGGCGTTTTTTACGCGCGCAGGGTTTCCGACCCCGACAAACTCATCAAAAAAGTAAGACCACTGGCGAGAAAAATACGTGACGTTGCGGAATTTATCTCGGATTTTGCCGCGAAAAACACGGAAGAGTTTATGGACAAAAAGTCCGTTTATCACGAGCCGTATTCGCTGACGGTCGACGATTTGCGTATTTTCTGCGAAAGCGTCGGCGACAAAAAACACCGCGACTCGGTATACGATTTTCAAAAGAAACTGCAAGACGGAGCCGAAAGGTTTTCGGAGAGCTTTTTCCGTCCGTTTACCGTGGGGACGAACGACGGATATAAAAAGTATACGTTCGCGGAAATTTTCGAACATTCGTTTTTCGGGCTGTTTATAGAGTCCGTCAAAGAAATCGCAAAGAAAAAAGCGGCGTTAAACAACGCGGCGGACGTGTTGCGCACGTTGGGCGTCGACACGCGCGGAAAGATAAACGAGGACAGGTTAAAGCTCGCGGCGGAACTTTACGGCGATTTCATAGAGAAGTTCGAAAACGGCGATATAGAGGAAATTCGTGCGCAATATGCGAAAATCGACGACGAAATTATCGAAAACAACGTAAAACTGATTGCGCTAAAACAAATAGAGCGGTTAAAAACCTTGGTTAGCGAGCATAAGAACACGTTTGCGGTATTCGACGGAGGAGGTAAGTCGCAATACAAAAACGTCCGTTTGCTCTTCAAAAACGAGGCGACAGCCATAATGCGCGTAAAAAATTGCTTTATCGTTTCGCCGTCTACGGTTAGCTCGCTGATGGGCAACGGCGAATACAAGTTCGATATAGCGATATTCGACGAGGCGAGCCAAATAGAGCCGCAATATCTTATCCCCGTACTGTTTAGGGCAAAACAATGCGTGATTATCGGCGACGAGCACCAAATGCCGCCTATTAAGCACTTCGTGCGCAACGGAATAAGCGACGTCGACAACGACGACGACTATCAAAAGGCGGAATCCGGACTGGATTTGGTGAGCGCGGGACAGGGCGCGTTCGACGGGTATTCTCTCAGGTGCCATTACCGCAGTAAGAGCGAGTCGCTTATCGCGTATTCTCAAAGATACTATCCCGATATGATAACGTTCCCGTCGAAGACGTCGTTTAACGATAGAATGGGGATACGGGACGAATACGTCGAGACCTTCGACGAAACGGCGGCGTCGGGCGTCAATCCGACGGAAGCGAGAAAAGTAATAGAGGTTTTGAAACGGCATTTCGAAGTCACTCCCGAACAATCCGTCGGAGTGATGACTTTCGGCGACGCGCAAGCGCAGTTTATAGCCCAGCTTATAGGCAAGGACAGCGAGCTGTCAAAGCACTTTACTACGAAGAGCGACGACTGTTTTATAAAGCCGATTGCCAAGTTGCAAGGACGGGAAGTCGATCACGTCATTATGAGTATGACTTACGGCAAGAGCTATCACCACCACGGGCAAATAGTCAATCTCGGCGATTTGAACAGAAGTTACGGTGAGCAAATCTTTAACGTCGCCGCGTCCAGAGCGAAGTACAAATTGACGGTCATTCACTCGTTTACGGATACGGAGATAGCGGCTTCCAACGTTTCCGCGAAAGATTATTTGGCGGAATTTTTACGCGTCGTCAAAAAGCATTCGGCGCACGGCGAGAGCGGATTTACGTCCACGGACGAAAGTGAAGTCAACGGATTTTTGGCGGACGTAGTCAAGTTTATAACGAGAGAATGCGAGATAGACGGCGAGCGAATCGTGGTAAATTACGGCGCGACGGAGAAGTCGTTGCGGATACCGATAGTTATTTTGGATAAAGAGCGCAAGGCGGCGGAAACGGCGATTTTCTGCGACGTACCGCCTATCGTCGGCGGGCGTACGGTGGAATATTCCGATTTCGCGGTCAAATACAGGCGGTCGCTGTTAGACACGAGAGAGTGGGATAGGTCTGCGGTCGTCAACGTTTGCGACTGGGTAAACAACGGCGAGAAAGAGAGAGAATTGCTAAAAAAATTTTTACAAAAATAAAATAAAACAAGGAGAATAGGAATATGGCAGAACAACAGTTGGTAAGAAAACGGACAACGTCGGCGGATTTTGTGAAAGATCCCGAAATGTATAAGTTGATGATGGCGAAAGAAGAGGCCTTGGACGAGTATTTGGAAAAAAAGGAAGTGTTGGGCGAAGAAAACGTCGAAACGCAAATGAAACTGGTGCTTTTCGTCGTGCGGTCGCAGCTTTGCGAGGTAAAGACGATACTTTCCGGATTTAAAGAGATAATCAAAGACGTCGTGGCTATTTCCAGAGAATTGGAATCGCTGGGCGATATGGATATGGGCGAAATAAACGAGAGGTTTACCAGAGGTTTGGACAAATATCCTTCGTTTATGCGCAACTTTATCGTACGCCGCCGCGCTAAAAAGTATTATAACGCGGTAATCGAGAGAATAAGACATTCGCTTATCGCGACCGGCGTCGGCATGAAGTCCGTCGGAGCAATGATGGGTCCTATCATGGACAGCATGAAAGGAATGATAGGCTCCTTTGCAAACGCGTTTGTGACCAAGAAGAGCAAGAAAGGCAGCAAGAACATTTTGACTCCCGCATTGGCGGCGGAGATAGAGAGCGCGGAACAAGAACGTCGCGGCGGTTCGGGTCGCGCGTCCGCTCCTGCGGCTCCGACGGCAAGCGCTTCCGCGCCCGCAAGCAGCACGGGTTCCGAATCGACGGATTGGAACTCATTCAACAGCTAGGAGGCAAGCTATGGCAGGAGGAATAAAAGCCCGCGGTTCAAGCGGCAATACATCTTCACACGAAAATCCGTCGGCTGGCGCGCCGCAAACGGACGCGGTTCGCGCGGACGGCGACAACGGTAACGTGATAACGCAATTGTTGGCACAATACACAGCAAGGGGCAATCAAGCGAACGAACTTGAAGCGGAGATAAAAGACAATCCCAACGCAATCGACATGGACGTGAAGCGCGGGCAGCTGAGCAGTTTGCATTTGGAAGCGGCGGGGATCCTCCATAAGATTATCGCTTTGGCGAGAAGCGACGCAAAAAAGCGTGCGGAGCTTATCGAACGGTACGGCGAGAATGTGATAGAAGATCTCGAAAAAGCAGAAGAAGAGCGCATGAGCGCGGCAATAAAAAAATACGGTTCGAGAGTAAAAAAAGAGATACCGAAGACCACGCTCGACGATATTATCGGGCAAGAAGACGTCAAAAAGATAGTCAAGAGCTTTGTCTTTATGGCACAAAAGAAGAACGAACTTTTCGACGTCTACAAGATAAAAGGCGGACTGGGAATGATGCTCTACGGCGCTCCCGGGACGGGCAAGACGATGTTTGCCGAGGCGATAGCCAACGCAATGCAATTGCCGCTGTTCGTAATAACCCCCGCCGACATATTCAAGTCGTACGTCGGGGCGTCGGAACAGGCGGTAAGACAAATATTTCAAGATATAGCGAGCTTCCCCGACGGTGCGATATTGTTCGTTGACGAATGCGAATCGATATTCAGCAAGCGCGACGGGGATACGAAAGACTACAAGTCGGCGGTAACTAGCGAAATATTGCAAAGAATGAACGGCGAAGGTGTGGACGGAAGCCGACGTATAATGATAGCGGCGACCAACCGTCCGTGGGATATAGACCCCGCGTATTTGAGATACAAGCGTTTTTCGCATCTTATCCACGTTGCGCCCCCGCCCGACGAAGCGATAGAAGCTATCGTAAAAAACAAGCTCAAAGGCATTCCCCAAGAAGAGGGGGTTGCGGAGTATGCGGCGGACGTACTTACACGCAACGATACGGGTAGATATTCGGCGGCGGACGTTTGCGGTATCGTCGAAGAGGCTTGCCGAATGGCAATCGAGGCGTATGAGGAAGCCTGCGAAGAAAACGCGGCGGCGGAGTACGTTAAAATCAGCAAAAAGATGATGGATATGGCTATTGACAAAAGAAAGCCGAGTATACCGTATCAAGATTTGCAAGTCTACGAGAATTTTAAACCGGGTTCGATGTTGAATTAACACAAAAAAATAACGGGGCTGTTCGCGACGCAACGGCCCTTTATTTAATGATAATTCGTTTGACATACCTAAATAATTTTAATATAATTTTTTAATATTAAATAATTTTTTCGGAGGTTTTATGAAGACGAACACGAAGCGTACTTTGTTAGTCGTTACGGTTGCATGCTTTCTTGTTGCCGCCGTCGGTTTGACGGTCTTATTCGGCTTGAACGGCAATAACGCGTTTGCGGCGGACGATGAGGGCAAGGGATATTATTACAGCGGTCTGAGAGACAGCGCGCTTGCCAAGAAATTTTACGGTGTGTTTCAGGATATGGCAGACAAAGGTCTATACAAGACGGGAACGTACGTATACGACCTTAAAGACGTTTTAACGGAAACGGAGATAAAGGAATACGTTGACGCAAATTCGGCGAAAATCCCCGTTGCGTTCGGCGCGGCGCGCGACGCGTTCTATTTTGACAATCCCGATCTTTTCTACGTCGATTTCTATAAAATAGAATTCACCGCAGGCATGCAGGACGACAACTACGTTGCGTTCGTAAGCTCGGGGCGTGCGGAAAGCTTTTTGGACAGTGATTTTTCCAACGAAACTGAGGTGAACGCGGCGATAGCGGAATACGAAACCGCTTTAAACAAAGTGGCAGACGAAGCAAAATCCGAATGCGGCGACGACGTTGTCGGACTCATCAAATACGTCAATAAAGCTTTAATCGATACGGTCGAATACGACTACGGCGCGCGCGAAAGCTCGCTTAGCGGTAAGGAGTATGACAACTACGTAAATACGGCATACGGCGCGCTCGTAAAGGGCAAGGCAATGTGCGGCGGATATTCCAATGCGTTAGCGGTTATGGATAGATTGAATATACCTTGCGCTAATATTCAAGGCACAAGCTATTCGAAGCCGACCCCCGACGCGGAAGCAGGTTTCGGGGTTCATATGTGGAATGCCGTTAAGGTCGACGGACTTTGGTACGGCGTGGACGTAACGTGGAACGACGATATGCCCAATCCCGAAAAGTACGTTTTGGTCGGGAATGATTTAATGGCAAAGGAACACTTTCCGGACCCTGTGGTATCCACTTCGGGATACGAAATGAACTATCCCGCAATTCGTCCGTTCGCTTACGGCGTGAGCGAGGACGCGAGCGGCTTCAATTTTAAAGACAGCGGATACCTCATTAAAGACGAGACGAAAGCGGATACCGAGGACAACAGAAAGTACATGGGATATTTCGACGACGAGAGCGGCAATCCCGGAAGAAAAATATTCGACGTTGGCGTACAGTATCAGGGAAAAGCGCACAAAGAGCTTGCCAAAGAAGGCAAATATCTTTGCGTGCGTTATATTTACGAGGAAGGAACGGACGTCGTGACTAGCTCCAATTGGTTGAATATGTTCGTGTACGACGACGTGTTCGGCGACGAGGACGACCCCATATATCCTATATATCAAAATTATTCGTACGCTTATTTAAACTGGTCGGTTTATCAATTCCAGTTCGCGGTAATCGATTTAGAGCCGACGGACGACAATATGATTAATTTTATATACTACAAGGACGACGTTGTCGACAATATTTTGGCAATGAGCGTAGTTTACGGTAACGACGCCTACAAAACGTTTAATCCCGCTCCGTCGATAACGCAAAGCACGCCCGCAAATTACAACAGCTATTCGACGTTCGAGCCGTTTGACATAACGCTCACATATTCCGAGGCGTTGCAAAAAATCGACGACACGCAGGATATAACCATTAATATGATTTCGCAGCATGCGGACATAGAAGAATATGCGGCGATAGAGGATATTCGATTCGACGGAAACAGAACGGTTACCTTCCGTTTCTATCCCAGCCAAAGCTTTACGCACAGTAACGAGGTTTATACGTTTACGCTCTTAAATCTTCAAGGCAAGGGAAGCGAAAAGAGACCCGAATCCATTTCGTACAAGTTCGAGAGGCAGCAGGTAATTTGCCCCAAGGTTTTCAACGACGGAAGATTGTATATGAAGGTTTTCGGCGAGCCGCAGCTGCTTAGCGCGGAGAACTTGGCGCTGAACGACTTTAAGGACGCTAACGGTCAACCCGTAGCGGGCAATCAGAGAAGCCAGCTTATGCTAGTTGTCAACAAGCCTAACCGTGCGGAAGAATTGAAGATGGAAGAAACGCTTTACGAGCAGACCGATTTGGCGCAGGACGACGTAATGGCGAGCGAAACGTATCAAATCGATATTCATATGTGCAGGAACATGCAAACTATCAAAAAAGGAAGCTATATGCAAATAGGCTTCGGCTTTCCCAAGGGCTACGGACCCGAGGACGAGGGCGTTACGTTTACGGT
>CAYVEU010000004.1:0-20867 GCA_964450015.1 uncultured Christensenella sp.
CAAGGTTTACGAGATAGGCAGACTGTTCCGTAACGAGGGTATGGATATTAAGCACAACCCCGAATTTACTACTATCGAACTGTATCAAGCCTACGCGGACTACAACGATATGATGGATATCGTCGAGGAAATGTTCCGCTACTGCGCCGAAAAAGTTTTGGGTACGACGACTATAAACTATCAAGGCGTAGAACTTGACTTGGGCGTAAAATGGCCGCGCGTAACCATGACGGAAATCGTTAAAACGCACACGGGGATAGACTTCGACAATATGCCGTTAGACGAGATTATCGAACGTGCGAAAAACATCGGCGTGGAGCTTGAACAAAACGTGACTTGGGGCAAGGCTTTATACGAAGTTTTCGACCAAAAGATAGAAGAGCACCTTATCCAACCGATATTCATTACCGACTATCCGGTAGAAGTCAGCCCGTTGGCAAAGCGCAAGCCGTCCGACAAGCGTCTGACCGAGCGTTTCGAGTTCTTTATGGTCGCAAGAGAAATGGGCAACGCGTTCAGCGAATTGAACGACCCCATCGACCAGAGAGGGCGTTTCGAGCAGCAGGCCAAGGAACGCGCCAAGGGCGACGAGGAAGCGCAAATGACCGACGAGGATTTCGTCAACGCGTTAGAGCACGGTTTGCCTCCTACGGGCGGACTGGGAATAGGCATCGACAGAATGGTTATGATTTACACTGACAACTATTCCATACGCGACGTGCTCTTGTTCCCGACGATGAAACCGAAAAAGTAATGCTCTTTCCGCAAATTTTCGGCAATAGGGAAAAGATACGCTTTCATACGCCGGGGCACGGCAAACTCGACGAGTCGTTGCTTTATTGCGACGTGACGGAACTGTCCTATTCCGACAATCTCGCCGCTCCGCAAAATGAAATTAAAAATTTAGAAAGTTTTTTGGCTTCCGCATATAAGGCGGAAGCCGCCTTTTTAAGTACGCAAGGCGCGACCCACAGCGTTATGCAGGCAGTCTACGCAGTCAAGAACGCCGGCGCGATTTTAATCGTCGGTAAAACGCATATCTCCGTCTATAACGCCGCGCGGCTTTTCAAAGTCAAGACGTATCATATGGACTACCTAGACTTCGACGCAATCCCGAAAGACGTCAAGACGGTAATTTTGACCTTTCCGTCTTACTACGGAGTAACGTGCCCTTTGGAAAAAATTTATGCCAAAACAAATGCGCTCGGGCTGTATCTTATAGTGGATTCCGCACACGGAGCGCATTTTGAATTTAGTCGATTATTGCCTGTTTCGGCTTCCGAATATTCGGATTTGGCAATCCTAAGTTTACATAAGACAATGCCGGTCGTTACGGGTGGCAGCGTGCTTACGGCGAAAGACAAATTCGTATCCGATTGTTTTTACGCGCGTAATTTGTTGCATACGACGAGCCCTAACTACATGACTATGTGTTCGATTGAAAGCGCGGTAAACGACTTTTCGATTAACGGAGAAAAGTATTACGGCGATATACTGGCGGCGGTAAACGAATTTAAAAACGCGCTCCGCGCCCCGTATAAAACTTTGGTAGCGGACGACTTTTCCCGTTTGACGGTAATATCGCCCTACGACGGCAAGGCGTTGGAAAAAGCCGTGTTCGACCGCGGGTTTGCATGCGAAGCGAGCGAGAAAAACGCGGTTATTTTTATCGTTACGCCGTATAATTATTTTCATTTAAAGCTGCTTGCAAGGTGCATAAACGAACTGCCCGAGTTAAAAGTTTACGAGGAAGAAGACGAACCGTTCGAAATTCACGACCGTCCCGTCGAACTTTATTTTGCTGACGGGTTCGAGATTTTGTCCGTACAAGACGCGGTTGGCAAGCGGGTTTTCAACGAAATAGGGCTGTATCCGCCGGGGGTGCCGCTTATATATTCGGGGGAAGTTATGACGAAAGAAAAGGCGGATATACTTTACAAGATGAAAGATAGAGCGTTCGGACTTGAAAACGGGTGCGTTCGTGTGGTAAAATAATCAGTACGGTGATAAAACGCCGCGGAGAAACGAGATGAAAGGAAAATTTATAGTTTTCGAAGGTTGCGAGGGGGTTGGGAAGTCCACGCAACTCAAATTTTTAAAAGAATATCTGTCGACGACGGGCGAGGACGCGCTGTTTACCCGCGAGCCCGGCGGCACGCCGTTTGCCGAGGAAGTCAGGAAGATCATCTTGACTTCGGACATGGGCGCGGAGAGCGAGGCGCTTTTGTTTGCGGCGGCGCGGTGCGACCATATAGACAACCTCATTTTGCCTGCCTTAAACACAGGGAAAACGGTCGTTTGCGACCGCTACGTTCATTCCTCTTTGGCGTATCAGGCATACGCAAGAAAACTGGGACGCGAGAGAGTCGAGGAAATAAACGCTTACGCATTGAATAATTGTATGCCCGACGCGGTGGTCTTTATCGATATGGACCCTTTAAAAAGCTGGCGGAGACTTAAAGGACACGTAGTGCAAAACGACAGAATGGAGCGTGAAAGCGACGAGTTTCATTCGAACGTTTACCGCGGTTTTTGCGAATTGCGCGAGAAAAGCGAAAAATTTATAAGTATCGTGCCCGAAGGGGACAAAAACGCGACTGCGCAAAAAATCATAGATTCGCTTAAAGTCAGAGGGCTGATAAAATGACGGATTTAGGCGCGGTTATCGCAAAAAGAAGCGCATATAAGACTTTTGTAGTCGACGCAAGAAGAAAATTGAACCATGCGTATCTCATTATAAGCGACGACGGGCTTGTCAGGGAGGAATTTTTACATTTAGCGGCGAAAAAGATTTTTTGCCCGTCGGCGTGCGGCAGCTGCGAAAATTGCGTCGCTATCGACGAAAACCGTCATCCAGACGTGCTCTTTTACGACGGCGCGGAGATGAAAGTCGGCAAAGTCAACGAGCTTACCGAGAACGCCTCGCTCAGACCCATGCGCGGGGATAAGAAGCTGTTTTTAATCGATAACGCCGATAAATTGAGCGTTCAGGCGCAAAACAAGCTGCTGAAAACCTACGAAGAACCGCCCGAATACGTCACTTTGATTTTGGCGGCGTCGGGTGAAAGCGGGATACTGCCCACGGTAAAGAGCCGTGCCAAAAAGCTGTATTTCGACGCGTTGAGCCCGAAAGAAGCCGCGGAGTTACTTGTTAAAGGCGGAGAAAGCGACGAGCGCGCGCGGCTTGCCGCCGCGATTGCCGACGGCAATATGGAAAAGGCGGAGAGATTTTTGTTCAACCCGTCCAATTCAGAACTGTACGACTTATGCTTTAAGCTTTTGTTGAACTTAAATTCCAGTTCGCAAATAGTCGAATATATGCACTGTCCGCTGTTTACCAAAGAAAACGTCCTTACGTCGTTGGATTTTTTGGAGATAATTCTGTCCGACGTGCTCAAAATAAAGACGGGCAACGAAAAGTCCGTACGCAACGTCGGGCGGGAATACGATTTGAGGGAAATTGCGAAAAAATTTCAACCGCAAAGCGCGGCAATGTCGATATACGCCGTCAACGACGGCAGAAAAAAATTAAATGCGAACGTCAATTCCGTAACGACGGCGGAAAGCGTGATGTTCGATATATTGGAGGCAAGATATAAATGGCAACTGTAATAAGCGTTAAATTCAGAAATTCGGGCAAGACCTATTATTTCGACCCGAACGGAATAGATTTCGTAGAAAACGACGGCGTGGTATGCGAAACGGCGCGCGGGCAGGAATACGGCACGGTAGTGGCAGGCAACAAAGAAGTACCCGCTTCGGAAATAGTAGCGCCCTTAAAGCCCGTCATGCGCAAGGCGACCGACGAGGACAAGCAAAGGGATAAGGAAAATTGCGAAAAGCGCGATTATCTCGTAAAAACCACTGCGGAAAAGGTGGCAAAGCACAAGCTTTCGATGAAGATAGTGGACGCCGAGTACACTTTCGACCGTCAAAAGGTAATAATTTACTTTACCGCCGAGGGGAGAGTCGATTTCCGCGAACTTGTCAAGGAACTCGCGGGCGTTTTCCACGTAAGGATAGAACTGCGCCAAATTTACGAACGCGACGATATTAAAATGCGCGGGGCGCTTGCGGTATGCGGAAGACCTTGCTGCTGCTCGACGTATTTGCGCGATTTCGAAAAGGTGTCGATAAAAATGGCGAAAGTGCAAGGGATGAGTTTAAATCCGCAAAAAATCAGCGGCTGCTGCGGAAAACTTATGTGCTGTTTGAAGTACGAAAACGCCTACTATCAAGAGGTATTCAAGAAGATGCCGAAGTTAAACTCGGTAGCTGACACGCCCGACGGCAAAGGCACCGTCGTCGGACACGATATGCTGAAACAGGAAGTAAAAGTCCGTTTTACCCCCGAGGACGGCAGTGTGGAAATTCGCAGCTATCCGCTGGATAAAATCAACTCCAAACACAAACAAAGCGACGTGGATTTAAACGATGACGGAAACGACCAAGACGAAGAATAAGCTTATAAAGGGTGTAATTATCGCGGTTTTACTGACGCTTACGGTCGCGCTTTACGCGTGCAATGCTCCGACCGTGCCCGAGCCCGACGCCGAATACGTATTAAACGCGCTGTGCGAAAAATTCGAAGAAACTCCCTCGGTGTATATAAAGGGCAAGATTGCGCGCGACGGCGTTATCGATACCGAAATAGTCGGCACGCTCGACGATACTAATAAGCGCATACTTCTAAACGTCAACGGCGAGGATAAAATTTACTCGTCGAAATACCTACTCAAAGGCGGCGCTGACGGCGTGACGGTGGAAAAGGCTAATACGTCTTACAACGCGACTTTGGGCTTGGTCCCGTTTTCCATGTACGATTTTAAGTACAATAAAAACTACGTCGGAGACGTCAAAAAAACCGGCAATCATATAATAATTTCCTTTTTGCAAACGGGCGCGAATAAAATTTTCGATACGGCCAAATCGGTCGCAGGCGGCGTATTTAGTATCTCATACGACGGAAATAGGATAACCGAAACCGTGCTTACGACAACTTTGACGGAGGGCGGAAAGGAAACGAGATATTCGGCGCATTACAGCTATTTCGAGGGCGGAAAGGCGTTTGAAGAAGCGCCTTGGGTCAAGCCTACCGATTCGGCGGACTACGCCGCGTACGCCATGACGCAAATCGCGGCGACGCACGGCGAGCAAACGTTATGGAGCGCGGGCAGCAATAGGGACACCAGAGTTACCATGGACGCGCTTTGTGCCGAGTTCGAGAAAATATCCAACGTGGTAGTCGTTGCGGAGAAGAACGATTTTTCGCTCGTAACGTTCTATTCCTCGCCCGTTCAAATTCTCGGGTTGGGGGCGGTCAGCGAGTTGGCGATAACTTACGATACCGATTACCGTGCGACTGCGGTGACCGTAAACCAAGGCGTGAAATACGTCGTTAAATAACGCTTTCGCCGTGAGATACGAACTCCGCTTGATTCGCGTACGATTTTAATTTTTAGTGACAAGGAGACCATAAACGTATGAAGAGCTTTCGAAAAGTACTGAAAATCACGATGCCGACGCGGCGCGGGTTTAAAAATATAACGTTCGACGTCGCAGACGCCCTGCGCGAATCGGGGATAAAAGAGGGGATCATACTCGTCAACGCAATGAACATAACCGCGAGCGTGTTTATAAACGACAACGAATCGGGATTGCACGCCGATTTCGAGAGGTGGTTGGAAAAATTAGCGCCCGAAAAGCCCTATTCCCAGTATGCGCATAACGGTTTCGAGGACAACGCGGACGCTCATTTGAAGCGTACTATAATGGGTAGAGAGGTAGTGGTTGCGGTCACGAACGGCAAACTCGATTTCGGCACGTGGGAGCAAATTTTTTACGGCGAATTTGACGGGATGAGGGAGAAGCGCGTGCTTATAAAAATTATAGGCGAGTAAGGAAGAGCGTACATAATCAAGCGCTTTACGTCCTCAAAATAAAAGAAGGCTATATTTTTAATATGCTTGATTCTTTAAATGTCGGATAATCAATTTAAATTTTGAGGACTTTCCCAAAAGTCTTCGACTTTCGTACAATGTACGTAGACGCTTGCCTTTTGAAAAAAATCACTCAATTCTGTACACTCTTGCAAGTTAATGCGCCAGCCCGATTAAGAAATAAAACCCTTCCCAGTGAATAATTCTATTGACAAAAGGTACAAAATCGGTATATTGACAAATCAACGCGCCGCATATACCGAACGCTATGCCCCACAACGCGCCGCAGAAGACGTCTAAGGGGTAATGAACGAATAGATAAATTCTCGAAAAACCGATTGCCAACGCGAAAATAAGCGCGGCTATTCCTAACCGCCAGTCGAAGTACATCAAAACCATTGCGCAGGAAAAACAGCTCGTAGAGTGCCCCGACGGGTGGGAAAAATCTCTCGGCTTGTGCACGACGATTTTGACGCACGGGTCGTCTGTAAAGGGGCGTTTACGCCTTACCAGCGGCTTTAAAAGCAGTTCGCCGACGACCATACACAAAGCAAGGGCGATAGCAAACGCCAAGCTCAAAGTTCTCGTTTTGCCGAAAAGAAAGGTAAGAACCGTGACGACCATCCACATGACGCCGTATTCCGCGATATGCGTAAAAATCCTAAAAAACATATCGAGTTTAGGATTGCGTAGCTTTTGTATCGCATAAATAATTTTTCTGTCGAATTCCAGCATTTTTCCTTCCGTGCATTTTCGGTTATTAAAGTATAACATAAAAACCGTTTTTTGCAAGTGTGTTTGTAAAAATTTTCTATAAAAACAAATTCTTAATTAGAATAAGTTTTAAAAGAGTTAAATTCAACTTATATGGAGTTAAATTCAACTTTATTTCGAGGGCGTAAAGTCCTGCCTATCTGACGCACTTAATACGCCATTTCCCGTTCTACGGTTATTATCAGTATGCAGTTTTCCACGCGTAAAGCCATTTTCTTTTGCAAACGGTCGGTTATTTCCGCGTCGCTTAGGCGAAAATCAAACGGCGTAACTACGTCAAACAGCAGTTTTATATCGTTTTTGCCGGTAACTACTCTAAAATCGTGGAATTTAAGTTCGTTATCTATTGCATTGACCTCTTCGGCGACCATGTTTTTCAAATAATCGGTAGTTTCGTCGGAAAATACGGGGTCCATGTGCGCGACAAGACGTATCCCGTCCGCCAAAAAGTCGCGTTCTATTTCGTCCATAACTTCGTGCAAGCTCACGAAATCGCCCTTGCCGTCCACCTCGACGTGTACGCTTGCGAAAAACTTATTCGGTCCGTAGTTGTGAACGACCAAATCGTGCAGCCCCAAAACTTCTTCGTACGACGTAACTTTTTTTGCAATAGAATCCACGAGCTCTTTGGACGGTTTTTCGCCGAGCAGCGGTCCTATCGTTTCTTTTGCAAGTTTAATGCCGTTAAAGAGGATAAAAGCCGCAACGGCGATTCCCGCGTAGCCGTCGGTTTCCACGTCGGTAAAATGCGCGATTATCGCGCAAATAAGCACTGCCGTCGTAGCCACGCAATCGTTAAGACTGTCGGTAGCCGCGGCTTTAAGCGACTGCGAGCCGATTTTTTTGCTCTCGGCGCGGTAGTAAAAATTCATACCGAGCTTCACCGCAATGCTTATTCCCAAAGTGACGAAAATAAGCGTACCGGTGTCGGAGGTGCCGCCGCCGATTATCTTTTCAATCGAAGAAATAACCGTTTCTATGCCGAAAAATATGACGATAAACGCTATTATAAAGCCGGAAATGTACTCGTAACGCGCGTGTCCGAAAGGATGCTCCTTGTCCGCCGGTTTGTTTGCCCATTTAAAGCCCAAAATATTGATTACGCCGCTTCCCGCGTCGGTCAGGTTGTTTATTCCGTCGGCAAGAACGGCAACGCTGGCGAAAATAAGTCCTACGGTTATCTTCATTGCGCTTAAAAAGACGTTGCACGTCAGTCCCACGGCGGAAGCTATGATGCCCCTTCTGTTCCTGTTTGCGCCGTCCGGCGTCTTGTTTTTATTGGTATTTTCTTCAATCATCTTTTTCTTTTCTATGCAATATGCGCAGAATCATCTCTATATTTTATGATTATTTTTTGCCGCTCGATATCGTTTTTAAGTCGCTTTGCCGATTTTTACGCCAGTCCGTCGATAACGCCGTTTTCGTCGATAGTCATTTTTAAAGCGCAGGGGACTTTGGAAAGTCCGGGCATAAGCAGTATTGCTCCGCATTGCACTACGATAAATTCCGCGCCCGCTCTTACTATCACGTCTTTTACGTCCAAATTAAAGTCTTCCGGCGCGCCGAGCAAGGTGGCGTCACCCGAAAACGAGTATTGCGTTTTTGCGATACAAACGGGGAAAGAGGCGAATTTTCCGTTGAGAGAATCGATAACTTTTTCGGCTTTTTCCGAATAAGTCACGCCTTTGGCGCCGTATACGTTTTTCGCCACCGCTTCGATTTTTTCCTTTAAAGAAACGCCGTCGGAATAGGCTAAGGTCAGCTCCTTTTTGTTTTCCGCGGCTTTTAATACCGCATTTGCAAGCTCTACGCAGCCTTTCCCGCCTTTCGCAAAGCCCTCGGATACGGCAAACGAAACGCCGAATTGCGAGCAAAGTTTCTTTACAAGCGCGATTTCCGCTTCGGTGTCTGTCGGGAAGCGGTTCAACGCGACGACGACGTTTTGATTGAAGACCTCAGTCAAATTGCGGATATGCCTTGCAACGTTTTTAAACCCGACGGAAATAGCCTCGGCGTTTTCCTTGGTTATATCCGCGGCGGGGATACCAGCGTTATGCTTAATGCTTCTCAGCGTGATGACAAGAACCGTCGCGTCGGGCGAAAGTCCCGTTTTGCGACACTTTATATCGAAAAATTTCTCCGCGCCGAGTTCCGCGCCGAAGCCCGCTTCCGTGACGGTCACGTCGGCAAGGGAAGTCGCCGCATACGTCGCAGCAACGGTATTGCACCCGTGCGCGATGTTTGCAAACGGTCCGCCGTGTACGATGGCGGGAGTCCCTTCGAGAGTTTGAACGAGATTGGGGTAGACAGCTTCCTTTAAGAGGATAGTCATAGCTTCCTCGGCGTGCAGGTCGCGGGCGTAAATTTCCTTTCCGTCGGAATTATAGCCTATAAGGATATTGCCGAGCCTGCGCTTCAAGTCGCTGAGATTGTCGGAAAGGCACAATATAGCCATAATCTCGCTTGCCGCGGTGATAGTAAAGCCGTCTTCGCGGGGTATGCCGTTCTTTTCACCGCCTTTTGCAACGTCCACGACGCGCAGCGCGCGGTCGTTTAAGTCGATACAGCGTTTGAAGATAACTGTTTTTATCCCCAGTTCGTTTCCTTGCATTATATGGTTGTCTATGAGCGCGGATAAAAGGTCGTTTGCGTACGTTATCGCGTGAAAATCGCCGTTAAAGTGCAAATTTATGTCTTCCATAGGCACGACTTGCGAATATCCGCCGCCGCACGCGCCGCCTTTTATGCCGAACACGGGACCTAAGCTCGGTTCGCGGAGCGCAAGACACGATTTTATGCCCAACGAACTAAACGCGTCGGCAAGTCCGATACTTACCGTCGTTTTCCCTTCTCCGAACGGCGTGGGGTTCATTGCCGTAACCAAAATAAGCTTCCCGCGCTTTTTTTCGGGCTTTATCTTAATTTTCGCCTTGCATTTTCCGTATGAATCGTAATCGTCTTCGGTAAGATTTAATTTTTCGGCAATTTCTTTAATGGGTGAAATTGCGGTTTGGCGTGCTATTTCTATATCGCTTAACATATCCGCTCCTAAATTAAGTTTTTATATATTATATATTAGTTTTGGGAAAAGAGCAAGAGGAGAAAGTAGTTAGAGTTATATTTTGCTTGCGCAAAGTTATATTGCTTGCGTTGCAAGCAAGTTTATTTGCAAGCAAGCTTGCAGTTATATTTTTAGCCTAATGGCTAAAAGTTAATGGATAAGAAAGGAAATAACGGCTGTTTTCTTCTTAAATTATCCTCAACTCTGCCGTCAGGCAAATATAACTCCGCGCAAGCGGTATATAACTTCGCCGTAGGCGAAATATAACTCGTTTTTACGTTGCTACTTTTTCCGTTTTATGTTATTATAGTCGCATGGAGCGCTTTAAAGAGATAGAGAGAAGTTTAATAACGTCTTATCGGTCGAATATCTATTCCAAGTTTATTCAGGCGGTCAAAGAATACGAACTGATAAAGGACGGCGACCGCATTGCCGTGTGTATTTCCGGCGGGAAAGACAGCATGGTTTTGGCGAAATGTATGCAAGAATTGAAACGCCACGGAAAGGGAAATTTCGAGGTAAAATACGTCGTTATGAATCCGGGATACAACCCCGAAAACTTGCAAAAAATCATAACAAACGCCGAAATTTTGAATGTGCCTATCGAGATATTCGAGTCGAATATTTTCGACGTCGCGTACGGTAGCGGCGGCGCGCCGTGCTATCTGTGCGCCCGTATGCGGCGAGGGTGTTTGTATTCGATTGCGCAAGGCGCGGGTTGCAATAAAATAGCTCTCGGACACCACTTCGACGACGTGATAGAAACCATACTTATGGGCGTTTTGTATAACGGCAGATTCCAGTCGATGCCCCCGAAACTTAAAAGTACGAATTTCGAAGGAATGGAGCTTATTCGCCCGCTTTATAAGGTCAGAGAGCACGATATAATCAATTTTGCGAAGAATAACGGGTTGGAATTTATCCGCTGCGCCTGCCGCTTTACAGACAACAACGAACATTCGTCCGACGGCGTCGGCGACAGCAAGAGGCTGGAAATGAAAGCCCTCATAAAGACTCTCGAAGCTACGAATAAAAATGCCGCTCTCAGCATTTTCAAAAGCGCGTACAACGCCAATTTGGATACCCTCATAGGCTATAAAAAGGACGGAGTGCAACACAATTTTCTGGAAGAATATTAATGAATTTTTTGCGTAAAAACCGCCAAAATCGTTATATTGATTTTTTATCGAAAACAACGAAAAACCGTATAATTTTAAACCTCGCGAAAACGGCAAAAAACGCCGTTTTTCGTTAGGAATTTTTTTACAGGCAAATTTAAGTATTTACAGGTTACAATTATTGAGAACCGCTTTTGCGGCGTTGCGCGCGATGAGTGCGCGCTCATGCATATATTAATATATAAATAGCTATTGACAGTTCGTCTATGCGGGTGTATAATGTATGCGTGGATAAAAAGGGTGAACTACGCCCTTTTGACCGAATGGAGAGTGCTATGAAATCGAAAATCGTTAAAATAATATTATTGCTACTGGTAGTCGCGCTTATTTTCGGCGTGGCGGCTTGTTCTCAACGCCAAGAGGAAGTGGACCCCGGGGACGTGATAAAACCCGACGACGACGAAAATTTGACGAGAACAGTTGCGGACAGCGCAATGAACGCACGTACGTACATAGTAAATTCGGTCGCCAATATTCAGCATAGCACCGCGGCGGATCCCGAATATTTTAATATTAATTTCAACATCCGCTTCGCTTTTAACAGTTATGAAAAAGTCGAAGAAGAGTACGATCCCGAATCTCCGAAAAAGACTATCATTTACGTTATTACCGTAAAAGCGGCGTTCAACTTGAAAGACAACTCCAAAAGTTCGGTTTATATCGAGATAAAGGACGAGTTTACGGAGGAAACGAAAGTAGGTTTATACTATTACGCTTCCACCCTTTACGTCAAGATAGGGAAAAATCAATACTACACCGAAGAACTCAATATGAGTACTATCGGCAATAAGCTCAACGAAATTCTCGGCGGGCTCGATTTCGATATCATAGCTTTGGTCGGCGATATTTTGGGCGGACAGCTGGACGTGGACGTCAAGATAGGCCAATTAAATCTTCGCAGTATGATGACCATAATCATGGGCTTGCTCTTTGCGGAAGACGCCCGTATCGACTATATCAAACAAGAAAAGGACGGCGAAGAAACTATACAAAAGATAACGCAGTTCCTAAACGCCGATTTCCTGATGGGCATGATAGGCTCGGGTAAAATCGACCTTTTGGGAGTGATTTCCTTAACGCTTTCTTGGGAAGAGTTCGGCTTGCCCGATCTCGACCCGCTTTTAAGACAAATTCTCGGCTTCGGATTGCAGGACATTTTCGATAAAGAGTGGCCGTCGATGGTCGTGGGAGTTTCCGCGATAACCGAACTCGACGACTTGTTGCAGTCGGACGGCACGGTCAAGAGAGATTACGCGTTCAGGGGCATAGAAATAGATATCACCAGCGCGACAAACGAATACGACGTCAATATTTTGCTCGACCCGTTCAGCATGGGCGTCAGCGACGCCAACGACGTCGATATGAGTTTCAGCAAATTGAACCTCGGCAGCGGCAAGGGCACGGATTGGCAGAAGGGCGGACTTGCCAACTTGGAACTCAATTTGCAATTGGCGGTCAACGCGAAAGAGGACGAAACGTTGACTCTCAACAGCTTAATCGGCAATCTTTTCGGCGATTTGGGCGCAATCGGACAAATACCTCTCGACATAAGCGGCGGTACCGATTACGTTTTCGACGTCAAAGTGGCGGCGGCGCTCGATTTGTTCGACAATAAAAACAACAAGGCGCAAGTTACCTTTAAATATAACGGCGGCGAAGTCATAAGCTTGATTTTAGCCCCTGATTTGTCGTTGACGCAGGGTAGCTCCGTCATTTTGAGTACGCTTTATATAGATACGTCCAACCTTAAAAGCGGCGGGAAAGAGTTTATGCCGCAATTGCGGTTGCCGAACTTGAATATAACTCAAATTTTGGCGGGTACTCCGGAAATTCCGGGGTTGCTCGGCGGGCTTATGCCGTATTTGGACCCGTATTATTCGAATACGACTTCGGCTACGCGTCCGCTTAACGCCGACGGCGACGAAGGAGAAGGCGGCGGGTTCGATATAATGGCGCTTATCGGACTTTTGGTCACGCAAGACGGCGCAGGCGGCTTCAAATACTTTACTTTCCCGTCGGACGAAAGCTCGATATTCTCTTTGCATTTGGATAAAGACGCGATAAATACCGTGGTCGGAATGTTCGTTCCGGGCGCGCAACTGGGGATTAAGGGCATAGAACTTTCTTTGGATTTCGACCATATATTCGATTCGATTGCGCTCACGCTCGACGTCACCGACAACCTTTCGCTCAGCGCATCGATAGGCTCTAAAAACGAGGATGGAAGCTACAATACGGGACTGAGTTACTTCGTTCAGCCCCAATTCGATATGCAGGCGGTAGGTATCGACGCCAACGGAAACGTCACGAGCGAAGCGGAAGCGTTGCGTTCCGCGTATCTTACGATGGCGGGCTCGCTCGAATACGGGGCGATTATTTCCGGCGAAGTCGCGATAGGTACGACGGCGAATACCGAAATAGACGTCTCCTCGGTCGTCGGCGCGTTTATCGAAAACCTGTTCCTGACTTTGGGTATAGAGACGGGAAGCGAACTGAGAATAGGGTACGAACTGAACGCAGGCATCAATCTTTTGCGTTTTTCCAGTGTGGAACTTGCGATAGATTTGTATCTTTTGGATGAAAACAGCAATAAACTCTATTCCAATCCGTTCTTGACGGTGTACTATCAGGGCAATTCCGATACGCTGTTTTTGAACACGCAGGTGAACGCCGCCAACGGCGATCCCGATATGGTTACGCAGCTGGGCGAGCAAATACCCGCTCTGAAACTCGTAGACGGCGCGATACCCAAGATTTCCATACCCGATTTGGGCGTGAGAAAGCTTTTGGGCGATATAGGACTCGATTTGTCGGGCTTGGGCGGCATAATAGGGCTTAACGCGGCGGTTCAGCTCGTCAACAACGCGGACGGAACCGTGGAAATAGGTAAAAACGACCTCGGCGATCTTATGACTATTTTGGCGCTTAACGCCGACGGAGAAGAGGAAGGCGGGAGCGATCTCTTGGGATTGGTAGCCGGCGCGATAGACGGCATAAGCGTAGCTTACGGCAAGCTGGAAGTTTTGATAAATTCCAACGTTTTGGGCGTTTTGCTTCAATTTATGAACATAGATTTGGCGGGAGATCTGCCCAAGGTAAACGGCAACTTAGCCGTTCATTTGGGGACGGAGATCATGCGCGACCCCGAAGGCAGGGTGCTCTATAAAGAAGGCGACTACGTCTTCTCGGTGAGCGTCGAGGACGGCGCGACCGTCATAAGGGATAGATACGGCAGAGAAGTGATTTGGGACGTGAGCGTAAGCGGTTTGAGACCCATGTTGCGCGACGACGGCTACATAAGCGCGCATTTGGGCATTATCGACACCGACAAAAACGAAAAAGAGGCGCTCTATCTCGATATTAAACTTATCGACACCGTCAATTTGCGCAAAGGCGCGGCGGTGCAGACCGTAGGCGGACACGACCCGAGATCGTACGTTGCGCTCGGAGATTTCGTGCAGACTATGATTATCTCGGTAAACGTGGAATTGGAACTTAAAATAGAGGCGGACGCCGAAGAGTACGTTCCCGACAAAATAAATTCGTTCTTACGAAACACGTTAAAAGATTTGTTGGGTACCTCAGCGGGCAGCGAAGATTTTATAGGCAGATTGCTTTCCAGCCTTGCGATAAAGTTCGATAACGACTATTTTTATCACAACGGACTTTGCATAGGCGTGGCGGTCAAAGGCAATATCAATATAAACGATTTATTCGCGAGCAATTTGGCAATCGCTATCTTCGATAAGACGGTAAACGAAACGGGTTACGCCGCCGCCGACGGAAAGCAGTACAGGATTATCGCCGGTATCTATATAGTTGACGGTCAAGGCTACGCCGACTTGTCGTATTTCGGTATCAACAAGCTGACGGTAACCGATTTGGAAGGTACTTATATCGGCGCTATCGGGCTTATGTGGAACAGCCAGTATAACGATACGGGCAGTACGCTAATAGACGAAAAGGATTTCTATCAGTCGAAGCGCGACCTCATGGACTTTACGATGAAAGAAACCGTTTTGAAGTATTTCTTCGATAATTTCTACAAAAAGTATCAAACGAGGTATCCCGTTGCCAACTTTAAATACTTGTTGAACGACGACGGTTATATTTACTTGTATCAAACGACTAGCTTCAATCAGCACTTTGAGTACACCGGCGAGTCCAACGATATTTATCTCAAAAATTCGACGAGGACGTATTCGATAGACAAATCGGGCGTTATCAATATATACGACGACAAGGGCGAAAGCTTTATTACGCTCGAACCGTTTAAAGACGGCAACGAAGCTATGCGTATAAGCGTTGCGGCGCTCGAAGACGAAGCGCGCGAAGAAGATATCGCAAACGGCAATACGGACGTCAAGCACTTCAATTTCAGCGATTTGATGAGCAGTAACTCCTATTCCTCGTTTAAGAATATAGTGAGCGATTATTCAGCGAAGTGGAACGCCGTTATCGCAAGTGAGAACATCACCGTCGAAATGCGTACGATGATGGCAAACGAAAAGGACGCGACCGTTGCCGAAATAAAGAATTATTTGAGAGCGCTGTATATGGCGCAGGATTACGCCGCGTTGGAAAGACGTACCGCAACGGCTGTCATTGCGGAATTGAGAAACACCGATATATACGGCTACCAGTTCGTGAATATGTCGGCGGTGGAAATACAGGCGACGACGACGTATAAAAACAGATATGCGGACGCGATAAAAGAGGCGTTAAATGCGGAAGTCGACGCAAATTACGCAAAACGCGGAGTTACCGACGACGAACTTAATGCGGTTACCTATTACCGCTTGATGCACAAAAATTATTTGTTCAGACTAAATGTAAACTCCGAAGCGGGCGTTGCCAACGCCGCGATTTACACCGTCGCAGACTTGCGCAACGCGTTCGTCAAGACCGGCTATACCGATTACAGGAATTTGGATATAGATTATGCCAACGCGGCTATCGCCAATCCCAACCGTTTGGGACTGGAAATTCTCTACAACTCGGGAGTTATCTCCTTCGAGGTCGGCGCAGCGGCGATAGACACCGTTTTGACTCTCTTGGGCTTCGGCATAGTCGGCGAAGTAATAACGATAGACAGAATAAGACTTAAATTGGACCTGTCCGACGGCGTTCAAGTGGGACTTCACGTCGGACTCGGCGACGTTTACGACGTGGATTTGGGACTTACCACGCTTAAAGTGAGTTTGGATGAAAACAAGCGCGACTCCTATACGGTCAGACCAGAAAACGTCTCGGGCTTCGATCCGGAAAGCACCGCGGGCGGCGTTCCCGACGCGGTTCACGTCGAGGTGGAAGGTTCTATATATATCAAGAACCAACCCGGCATTGCGGGCGGTATTCAGGTCGGCAACCAGTATGACTTTACCGACGTTTTAAGTACGATTTTGGGCAATTCGGAGTTTAAACAGTCGGATTTGACAACGGAACTCAATAAGATAACGGCAGCAAATCCGAACATGACGGAAGAAGCGCAAAAGACCGCGGCATGGAAAGAAGTTTACGGAAAAGCGACTCCCGAGCAAAAGATAGAGATGTTCGACGGCGGCGACAACAGCAGATACGGCTGGGCGGCAAAGGATATTGCGGCGTTGAAGCAGCAAGTTCAAAACGATCCCGAAACCGTCGTCACGCCCGAACAGCAAGCATGGCTTACCGCAAACGACGGCGACGACGTTTACTACGCGCTCGCGTGGGATTATTTGGTGGAAAACTCGGTCAGGGTCGACTTGGATGAGTTGGGCGTGCAAATTCTCGCGCAGTTCTTCGGCGATATGGACGACAGCCTCAACTTTAAGATAGACGCGTGGATAGTGTTCGGAAATATTTATCAAAGTATTTTGAAGATAGAGCTGACTCGTTACGTCAAAGAAGCCGACGGGCAAAAGAGCGGCGACAGAGTTTTGACGATTATTTACGACGGAAGCGACATTCCCGACGACGCGGAAACGTTTGCGGGCAACGTCAAATTATCTACCAACATATTCGGCATCGGCGATATAGAGTTTAAAAACATTACCGGCGTAGTCGACGGAGTTTTGGGCATATTCGATTCCTCGTTCGGCACGTCGCTTATGAACGCGATAGACAGGTTCTTGGGACTCGACCGAGTTTCGAGCGAACCTACGCCGCAAGCGCGCATGGCGGACGTTGCGCACAACGCGGACAAAGCCGGTATGGACGTAGCTACCTATCTCAATATAATGTTTATGGACGGCAGTATCGGTATAGCGATAACAAAAGCTACTCTTATTACCGTGATAAGCTTTCTGGGCGACGGCACAGTAGACCTTACGGACGCACTCAAAGAAATAGATTTGGGAGCGCAAGTAGGGCTCAACTTCCATAAAAATATCGAAATTTCCTTATCCGTATATTTAGACAGGGATTATTCGAGCGACGAGAGCGGCGCGGACGGCGAGACTCACGAAGGGCACGCGACCGAGATTGGTATAACCATTGGCAAGGTCAACGCGGACTTTACCGCCGAAAACATAATAGCCGCCGAGGACAAAGACAGAAAGTATACGAGCGATGACGAACTGGATACCGTCGGACTGTTCTGGCAGGGCGCGGCGACAGTGTCGCTGAAAGATTACGATACGTTTGATTTCAGCTACGCGGTGAGAATGTTTATGGAGTACTGGCTCTCGCGCGACCCGTTGATAGGTATGCGCCTAAACGCAATCGAAGGCGACTTGTTTGCGCAAACGACGTACTTCTCGATAATGGCAAACGTCAACTTGACTACTTTGCAGGACCTCAAAAACATAGAGATTTATCTCAACTTTACCTCGCAAAAGAACCAAGCTATCTACGACAAATTGAAAGACAGGCGCGAGTACATGGAAAAACTCTTAGCCGACGATTACAATAATGACAAGGCGGAAGCATGGCAAGGGATGAAAGCGCGTTTGGAAAAAGCGACGGAGATTCCCGGTTGGACGAAGCCGGATGAAGACGAACTTGCGATTTTAGGCAATCAGAATTGCTCTCAGCGTATGACGGAGATAGAAACCGAGATTGCGCAGAGCGGCAAGTATACTACGCTTCAAGAGAGAAGAGCCGCGTCGTGGGACAGACTCTACGGCGAAGCGGGCTCGTATTATTTGGGCAACGCTATATCAATATATATAGTAATCGACGCGGACGGCGTAGCCGACTTGTACGTAAACCTTGGGTGCCTCGGCGTAGAACCTATCAAACTTCACGACGTCAGCGCAATAATAATAGCGCTTAGCAAGGCGTTCGACATCGATTTGGGCGGACTGTTTAACGCAGACGCGACTGGCAGCGAAGCTCGCGACGGCAAACAAGCGATAGCGCGCGCCATTGCAAAACAAATTTTATTGAAAATAGACACGGACAAGTCCGCGCCGCTGGTTTTGGCGAAAATAACGGGCGCGGCGGTGTTCGCACTTCTGTACGCGTTTGACCTGGATATAGAGGACTACTTCGGACAGTTCGTTCCCAACATCTACGTCAGGGCGTTTGAGCAAGGTAAACTTGCGGAAGTGGAAATAGAGCTCGAAAACCTCTTGAATTTGAGCCTGAGAGTCGGCAATCCCGAATTCGGACTTACGAACGGAATGGCGTATTCCATAGAAGAGGACAAGTTTACGGTTATCGGCGACGACTGGGCGACCGAGCTTAAACTGTTTATGGAAGGCGGACTTGACCTTAAAGCGGACGGCAACGACAATACCGACTTCCACTTCGGAGATTTGTTAAAGGGTATTTTGAAGAACGACAGCTTCGCGCTGGACGTCATTTTGCAAACGCTGGAAACCGTCAGCGCGGACCTCAACTTCCGTTTGGAAGTAAAGGCGAATATCATCAAGCTGTATCAAGCGATGACGGCGGCTTCGACGATGCCCGAATTGGATATCCTTGAACTCTTGAACGCGGCGGGCGTAGAACTCTACGCCGAGGTGGTAAACAGGAGAAAGGGAAGCGACGATCTTATTTATGAAGACCTTATTTTGGGTATCTATTTGGTACAAGAAGTAGCCCCGAACGGCGTTGACGAATATTTGTCGCTGTATATCGACATGGACGCTTTACACGTCGGCAAGATAAAGGTAACAGATTTCTCGTCGACCGCGGGCGCGCTTCTCGACAGGATAGGCGAGTTGTTCGGCTCCGGCAACGGCGGCGAAGAAGAAGAGTCAAACGCGGATATAATAAACGGAGTGAAGAACGAGCACAAAGAGGACTTGGACCACTTCCGTTACGTCATGTACGTCAAGAACAAGGTCGAGGAGAACAAGGGCACGATAGACAGCGCGGACTTCTTCCCGAGCGCGGCGGATATTGCGCGCAATGCGGCTGCAAACGCGGACGGACCTCAGGATATAAGAGATTACATAGAGGGCAAAATAGGCAGTTCTTACGGCTTTACGGTGTCGGTAGCGGCAGGCGTTATCGTCAAACTTTTGGACGAGGCGTTCAACGACGAAAGAAGCCGTTACATTCGCAGCTTCAAGACTTATATAGAGTCGACGTACGTCGAAAGCAAAGAGGCGGTCAAACACAACTTAGACGTCATGTTGAAGAACATGGACAACAACCTCTTGGACGCGGGCGGAGATATAAATTCCGCAGGCAACGTAGCCGCGGCGTGGGACGCTATTATGGAGCGCGGCGGACTGGACGGCGCGCATATTATCATCGCATCCGAGAAGTTGGAACAAATTGCCGCTTCGGGATTGGGCATTTCCGTCAACGAGCAGAAACAACTTGCTTGGGGCGAGTTATATAGGTATATCCAAGACGAGATAGGCGCGATAGACGAGCAAATAAACGACGAAGAGGCGTTGAAAGCGAGCATCGAGGACGCGAAAACGGAGTATATCGATTACATCGTAAAGGGCGTGGCTCTCGACGCGTATATCGCGCAAGTGGAAAACAAATTGAACGCGGTGCAAAAGGCCGAGGCGCAGGGCAATTCCGGCAACTACGCTTACCGCTATTTCGTAGGCAGCAACAAGTGGTCGGACGAGGACGCGAAAGTATATCAGGATATTTACAACAAGTACGCAAAGACGTACGGCGAGATAGAATCGGGCGAAAGAGCTTGGAAGGAAATCGTAGAGCTTATAAATAAGGAAAACGCCGCGTTGCTTGCGGTCATGCGCTACGTCAACAAGACCGCCAACGAGAACTACGGCGTTGCGATAGAAGATATTTCGTTGCGCGGACACTATACCGACGCCCAAACCTATTACGAAAACAGCAACATCTTCGTGCTTTCGGGCGCGACGGACAAAGATAGGTTCGTTACCTACCGCGAAAACGTAACGCATCAATGGAAAGTTATCGCGTGGGAATACCTCGTTTCTCAGGGCGGACTTGACGCTGCGGTCGCAAACAAATACTACGCGAACGCTTTGGTAGACGCCGTTGCAAACGCCAGAGGACAAATCGGCGACAACGAAACGTCGTCCGCGGCTTGGGTATATATCACCGAGGAAGCGAACAGACTCATGGAAGGCCCCGAAGAACTTCGCTACGTATTGCGCAAATCGGTCACGCAAACCGACGCCGACGGCAATCCCACGGCTTGGGAATGGACGGTCACGGAAGTAAACGAAGCTTATGCGGCAAACTTCGAGAAGATATTCGAAGAGTCCATATCCGATTTACCGAGCCTTATCGTTCAAGCGGTGGAGTCCAAAGGCGAAGTTAAGCTGGATATTTTGGTAGACCACACCGTTCTCAATTTGGGCGCGTCCGTTGCAAACTTGAACCTCGGCGTAAGCTTCGATAAAGCGGGCGTCAAGATAAAGGACGACGAATTGTCGCACACCGTTTACGGAACCGCATTCAACGACGAATTGTCGCACACCGTTTACGGAACCGCATTCAACAGAGAAACCGGCAAGTACGAGCAAACCGTGA
>CAYVEU010000004.1:20967-25955 GCA_964450015.1 uncultured Christensenella sp.
ACCGTTTACGGAACCGCATTCAACAGAGAAACCGGCAAGTACGAGCAAACCGTGAAAGAGGAATCGATATCCGATTATTTGGCGGAGCACGCCGACGAATTCAGCGCGATAGACGCCAATTTCGGCTTCGTCTATGCGAAAATGGAAATAGACTTCGGCTGGGATATGGACAACGGCGCTATATTCTACTTCGAATCGCTGCTTGCTTCCATGGGACTGAGCATAGATTTGGGCGGACAAGCGTTGAGCCTCGCGCCGATACTGAGAGTACTGTGCGACGTCGACAAGCATTACCGCATAGCGTTGGAAGCGCGCATCAATCTGTTCGAACTCTTCAACGGAGACCTGTCCTCGTCCGATTTGTCTATAACTCTATACAGCACGAAAGACAACGGCGAGTTGGACGAACTCATTTTGCAGCTTATATTCGGTTCGACTACGGATGAAAACGGCGCGGCGACCAACTTCTTATTCGTCAATGCCGAGAGATTCAATATCCAAAAACTCTACGTCCAAGACGCGCTGGAATATATCAAGAACCTAATAGGCGCCAACGCGTATCCGACCGGTTACGACGTCCAAAAGGGCGGTTCGATAGCCAAGACGATAGTTGCGGCAATGATGGCGGACGCACTTTCCGCGGAAGCGGGCGAAAAGACTGTCTTCGATTTGTTCAACGCCGATACGACGGGACAAGACCCCGCTGCTAACATCACTATCGAAACGAGCGGACTTGCCATTCAAATAGCGGCAAACGCAATCTACTCGGTATTGGGCTTCCTCGGTATGGGCAATATCGGCAGTATGATAAGTTCCGTCGGCGCACCCGACATCGAACTGGACATTTTCAGCGCGAAGACTTACGACGGGTCGGTGCTCGGAATTTACGACGATTCGGATAGAAACCTCGTTTCCGTCCGCCTAAACTTCGACGCGTTGAATTTGAACGGAATTTCCACCGAAAAGGGTATCGGATTGATTCTCTCCTTGCATAACGTTCAGCTCTCGCTCGACCAAAAGAAAGAAATAGAGTTCGAAGAAGAACTGGAATACGACGAGTACGGCAAGCCGATAGGGTTTGCGGTTGCGGCAAGCAAACTGCCTCCTATCGTAGTCAGCACGACGCTCTATTTGGACATTGACGCGGGACAAACCAACGGCGCGAACTTAAATCAAGACCCGATAAAGACCTTGCTCAACAATTACTTGTCCGGATTGGTGCTCGACCTCGTATTGGAGATTGCGCAAACGCAAAAGGTCACGGTTGCTCTCGACATCACCGCGGAACTCAATTTCGATATGAGTTCTCTTGCGGACGATATGCTCCAAAGCCTTATCGATTCTACCTTTATAAGAATTGCGCTCAGAATTTACCGCGTCGCGGACAAGATCAACCCCGACATGGAAAAGGAATGGGCGGTAATAACCTATCAAGACGGCAGTTTGTATATCGACCTTACCGAATTGAATTCCGACAAGCTTTCCGCGATGAAAGTGGGAGACAAGCTGTTCGGTACGGTGGCGGACAACGCGGATCTGTTCAACGCGGTAAACGATTTGAGAAACGCGATCGCGGGCGGCGTAAGCGTGAGCGCGGAAGCGCAAATAAACGCGTCCGGTCTCTACCTTATAGTCAACAGGACGGCTATCGCGACGCTCCTTAGGATATTCGGTTTGGGCGGCTTCGACATATTCACGGACGCGGCGGTTCAAATCTACCTTACCGGTATGGATATAAACGAAGACACCATCTCCACTCGCCCGGGTATTTACGGCGCGCACAGCTTCAAGTTCGGCTTGCAAGTGGCTATGGGCTCCAACCTCGCCACCGGCACGACGGAATTGCAACCCATAGTAGGACTTGGTATATCGCTCAGAGGTATCTACGTCGGATTTACCGAAGTTGCTTCCCGCTTGAAAGTTACGGACATCACCGAATATAACGATATATTCAACATGAACGCCATCAACTTGAATACCGAGTTCCTCATAAACGTATCCGACAACAAGGGTATCTACAAGTTGGGCGGAATATTGCAAATATTGCAGCAAAGCGGAACGCTCGACCTCAACGCCATGCTCGGTATCCAGTCGAGTATTTCGCCGATAATAGAATTTTTGGAAGCAATCGACGGCACGTTGCACGTCAATTTGTCGCTCATAGTCGATCCGACCGACATTTTGGGCAATTTGCAGGCGAAGATAGATATTTCTTCGTCGGTAGACGGCGGCGCGAGCAACAAACTTATAGGTATCGCGTATATAGGCGGCGACGTGTATATCGACGCGAGCGCGATAAGCGGCGCGTCCGTTGACAGTCATTTCTATCTCGGCAAGTTGAAAATAAGCGGACTTATGGACCTATTGGGAATGTTCACGGGCGGCAACGCGAGCGAGAACGCGCAAGCGACCTATAAAAAGATACGTGAATACGAGAGTAAATTCGCGACTGCCGATACGAGTTTTGCCGCAGTCACCGAGAGAGTTGCGGGTACGGTCAAGATTACCGCCGACCTCGTAGCGGGCTTGGGCGTGGAAGTAATACAAGGCGCGATATTCGGCATATTGAAAGCGATAGTGGGCGCTGATCTCGGCGATATGATCAGCAACGTCGAGATGATGGTAAACAGCGTTATCGACCCCGAGCTCGGAGTGTCTATCACCCCGAACGTCACCGTCATGATTACGATTGCCATACCCAGCACAAGCACGAACGACACCGCTAACGTAACCGACGTGTTGGAATCGTTCGCCGCGTCGAAAAATTATTGGTATACGCTCAGCGACACGGCTGCCCAATATCTCATCTATCCCGATTCGGTATGGCTGGAACTCGTTAAGGGCTCCGCGGTTTACGAAAAATATTCCGTGCCGTCTACGGAAAAGATAAGTTCGGTTAGAAACTGGATAGCCGCGAACAAAGACAAAGCTGCGGAAACGTTCCAAACCGTAATTTTGAGAATGCCGCTTATCAGCGAAGCGCAAGCGTACGTTTTGACTTACGATTACTTGATAGCGGAAATTTACGGCAGCGCGGCTATGCGCGAAGCGTACTTCGGTGACGCAAATTACTTCAACGCCGACTTGATAGTCGACGACGACGACAACAACGTGAAGTTGGAAAACTTCTATAATAACGTCCTCGTCGCGCACGTTTGGGATACCTATTACGCGGCTTCGGAAAATAAAGAAGAGCTAGACGCATTTTTGAGACGCGCGGAAGGCGACAAGGTCAAGGCGTACGACGCGTACCTGAAAACCGCGAATGCCGACGAGGTTTACGCGTTGAAAGAGGCGTTTGCCGGCGACGAATACGTCAAAACGTTCGTAACGCTCAGGGACCAAGAGAGAGCCAAGGGCGCGAGCGACAACAACGTTTACGGCAGCCTTATCCAAGGACTTATGCGCGTGACGTTCGTCATGGAAGACGCGTACCTTACTTATTTGACTAAGCAAATATATCAGACTACCGAAGGGCAGAAGATTTACTTGAAGAGATACGACGAACTCTACGTTTACCAAAGAGCGAAAGCTTGGGACGAGTTCCTCAATGAAAAAGCGACCCCGCACGAAAAGGCGTTGATGGAGAACGCGTTCAAGTTTGCCGCAGGTAAATATCCCGGTTCGGACGAAACTACTTTGAAAGCGTACGCGTACGATAAATACCGTTCCGACCTCATATCGCAAGCCAACCTTTTTGAGGAAGCGCTGATAGAGGACGATATTACGGTGTTGAAATTCGTCGTTTGGAACGAAATGGGCCGCAGTATTTATTACGAAGAGGGCGACGAGCTGTTAGGCGGCGTAACGACGTCCGACGTTGCGGATATTTACGAGATAATGCAGGCTATTTCGGCGGCTATAAGGCAGTACAGCTTGGACAACAGCGTCATCTTGTCGGAATATCAAGAAACCGCGTTTGCCTACGATATTTTATTCGACGAAACCTCGGCGTTAAATTCGGCGGCTGCGCTTTACGATTCTACCCACGATTACGAACTTGCGGGAGCGACCGGCGTTTTGCGTGCGATTCGCGCCGATGTTGTGGATACGCTTTTAAGTAGCGACAGACAAGCGGTCAAAAACGCGCTCGCGGGCATCGACGAGTCGTCTTCGGCGTACGACAAGACGGTCGTGTTCCTATCGCTTATAAACGTGGCATACAAAGCAAAACTCACGGCTCTCAAAGGCACGGGAAAAGAAGTTAAGCAAATCGAAAGCTTCGACAACGGCTTCTCGATGAAGGCGACGAGCTTCGACAACGTAGTCGCGTTGGAAATGCAAAGCATTATTCCCGAGGACGCTGTTATCGGCGACGAAATGGACGCAACGCATTCGGGATATGCGATCGACGGCGTAGACAACGGTTACGAAGTCAACCCGATAGCGTACTTTGCGAAAAAGAGCGTTACGGCGACAAAGAATATATTGAAGCTGCATCTTATCTACAACAGCTTGCGCACCGAGGCGGACGATAAGACTTTGTTTACGGAAGCGGATAATTACGCGGATCTAAGTGACAATATCGGCAACGCGACCACGATATGCGAGGTCAACCACTACGGCGCAAACGGTTATCTTGTGGAATATTATAGAAGCGCGCGCGCGTTCGCCCGCTACTTATTCCTGCGCGACGGCATTTGGACGAATGAAGAACTGAATATCGTCAGGGCGATAAGCGCGAGCGACTATTCCGTCGTAAGGTACGAGACGTATTTCGATTCGTTTGCCGATTACAGAGGAACGGACGAAGTTCACGGCGCGTCGATAAACACCGCGTTGACGGTGGTAAAGAGCCTGTTCGAAACCTTGCGCAGCGATTACGAGACCAACGACGGCGACGTAAGGAACGCAATCAATTCGGCAATAAAGGACGTCATAGTCGACAGCCCGATAGCGATAGCCGCGATAGCCGGTATGGTATCGGACGGACTTATAGACGATATTACCAATAAACAGCTTTATCCCGTTTATCTCGCGTTTGCACA
>CAYVEU010000005.1:0-20719 GCA_964450015.1 uncultured Christensenella sp.
TTATAGACGATATTACCAATAAACAGCTTTATCCCGTTTATCTCGCGTTTGCACAATGCTACGAGAGAGCGACGAAGGCAAAAGACAAGCTTGCGTTGTCGTATATGGAGGAGGCGATAGGCGTTGCCTCGTCGTTTGCGGGATTGAATAAATACGAAAAATTCGCCGTAGCTTACGGCAAGTACACTTGGATACTTACCCACTCGGTCGTCGACGACACGACGGAGGAAAAGCTCGCCCGTAAGGCGGAGCTGTTGGAGGAAATTACGGAGCTTTATTCCGCTTTCACCAACGGCAATTACCGCGAACTCAGCAAAGCATGCTGGGATAAGTACATGTTAGACTACGTCGGCAAGGGCGACGCCGTCAAAGAAGTCGAGGCGGAGGTCAAGAGAATAAGCGGACTGTACGAGAAGTTGGACTATCTCGACTACGAGAAGTACGAGAAGCTGGACTATCTCGACTACGTCAAGCAAATAGCGTGGGATTCTTGGATGCGTTCGGCCTCTACGGCAAGCCGTATAAAGGAATTGCAGCAAATACTTATCGCCAACGTCTTCGAGTACATGTACGACGATATCGGCAGAGCGATAGCGCAGCTCATAAAGGATTCCGCGGACGCCAATATACTCAGCGGAATGAACATAGTCACTTCGCTTGCAAAGAGCTACACTTCGGCAAACATTAAGACTTATCTCGAATTTTTGGCTGATTTCCGCAACGACGCAGTGGCGCTTTACGAGAAGGTCAACGGCTTCAACGAAGACGTGATCGAAATTTTGGATTCTGCGGAAGAGGCTTGGATTTCCGACGTCGAACTGACGGCGGACAACGACGCGAAAGCGGCAATAATGGAAGAAGTCAATAAAGAACTTGCCGTTGCGACCGACGTAAACAACCTCGCGGCTTGGAAAACGAATTACGAAGCAACGAAAGCCGCCCTTTTGAACGGTGAAATGATAGGACTGACCGACGAATTGTTTGCAAACGCCAACACCGTAAACAAGGACTACGTCAAGGCGTACGCGAGCGCTCTGAACAAGACGTTTGAAAACGTGTTGACGTACGTAATAAACGCGCCGCTCGCTACCGTCAGAGTAGCGGCGCTGGAAACGTACCGTAAACACGTGAGAAACATGGCGGGCAATCTCGAAGATCACGTACAAGAGTTGAAAAACCAAAACGACATCTACTGGGCGGAGAAAAAGGAAAGCAAGATCTTAATCGACAGGTACGAAAAGATAAAGGCGAATTACACTCCCCACGTCGTTACGCTTGCGGACGCTCCCATCGATATGGACGTCGACGAAATAATCAAGGAGTATAATAAAGACGACGAAGGCAACGTCGATTATGCCGCTTTGACCGACGAACAAAGGTCCGCGGTAAAGACTCAGCTTCTCAATTTGTATCAATACTCTTACCGCTATAAAAATTCCGTAGAGGACAGGCTCAACTGGTACCAATATAAATTGAGTTTGATTTCTTACGATGTATACTACACTACTCTCACCTCATTGCAATCGGAATTGCAACAGTTGGGCGAGAAAGCGGAAGAGTTGAACGCGAAGACTCTTGCCGAGATAGAAGCCGGCGTGAGGGCGCTGATAAAACAATTTACGGGTGAAGATCCGAGCGCGTTCGGCGGTATTTACGCTGATTTTATCACGGTAGAGAACCAATATATCGAAGACAACGACGCGTTGGATGCCGTACTCGACGAGTACAAAAAAGAGCATGATTTGAATTATACGCCGACGTATCCGAAAGAAGAGGATATTACCGACGAACTCGACGTAGAGGGACTCGACGCTTACTACGCCAAGATAAAAGAATTTGATAAAGCAATGCGCTTAAAGACGTTGGAGTTAAGGCACGATCTCGGCGACTTGACCGACGCGCAGTACGCAACCGAGCAACAGGCAGTATCGGTATTCGACTATGCGCAAGGCAACGATGTTTGGGAAGCGCAAAAGAAACTGGAAGCCGTAACCAAGGGCGTTTTGGAATCGGTATTTTCATATTCGGCAAGGCGCATAGACGCACTTAACGCCGTTCTCGAAAATATGACCGAGGACGACCGCGCCGCGATAGACGCAGTCTACGGCGAGCACGTGGAGTTCATGAACGGCTGGCGCGAAATTGCGCAGGGCGCGTCCGCAAACGACGTTACGCCGGCTATGAGAAATGCGGTTATGCAACTCTATCTTGACGTTAAAGGCAACGAAGAGGATGACAATTTACTGTCCCAAACCACGTTTGTGAATGCGAAAAACGTCATAGACGCGGCGTATACGGATGCGGTAAACGCGGCGTTCGATACGTTGATTTCCGCAGGTATTTTGAGAGCGATTACGGGCGAAACCGCGGCGTACAATACTTATATCGGTTCGTATACCGTTATGAAAGACACGGCGAATACCGATAACGAGCATGCGGTTATCAAGGCAGCGACGGCAAAAGTTCTCGTTCAAGACAGCGTTTTGGATCGCGCTATGTATATGGCGACCGTTGCCAAAGAGTATGCAGAACTCAAAAAATCGGGCGCGTATACGGTATCCGATTTCGACGACGTTATAAATCAGTACAATTCCGCATTCGCAACGGCGGCGCTCGGCGATACCGCGATATATATGACGTATCTGCAAACGAAAGACGCGGACGCGTACGAAAGATACCTCTCGTCAATGGGCGACCACGACAAGGCGATAACCGACGCGGTAATCGCATTAATCGCGGCAATAAAAGGACTTAACGCCGAGCGATTGACGTTTGCAAGCGCGGTAGAGGCGCTAAGCACCGGCGTACCCACCGATTACAACGTGTACAGGAACTTCGTTTACGACTTAAAAAGCGAAGCGGACAAGTATACGTTAGGCACGGTAGTAAGCGCCACGGGTCGTGCGGCGGTAGTCGGCTACGCTATCGACAGATATTACAGAAACAATTCGATTGCGGCAAACGACGCCGCGCTCATAAGCGCGTTGAACGACGCTATGCAAGCGTACCTCGATTTCGTACAGAACAACTACACTAAGGTATTCGCTTCCGATGCTATACTTAACGTGGGCGCAAAGTACTACGATACGTTCAAAAACATCGGAAATTCGTTAAACGGTATGATAGCCGAAGCGGAAAAAGAAACGGAAGACCACTTGAAGATGGCTAAGCTGCTCGACGAGATGTTCACGAGCGGCACGACGCTTGCGGGCGTAAACAACGCGTTCCGCGAGACGTTCAACGCTTACGTCGACGAACAAGCCGAAGTCGGACCTATCTATTTCGTACTGACGAGCATGACTTTCCGCAACGCTCTCGCGGCGGACTACGACGAACTGAAAACTTCGTTAAACGCGCACGACGCGGGCATTGCGGCAAGCGTACTTGCCGGACTCGGCGAAGGAAACAATCAAGAGAAAGCGTTAAGTTTGATAACTTTGGCAAACAGGCTCGTCAACGTATCCTTATCCGAGGAATCCGAGGCGGTTTACGGCAAAGTGAGAGCGCTTATCGACTCAATGAGCGCACCCGCCGAAAACCTGACGTCGGAGATTTGGGAGAGATACTTTGCCGACTATGCTTATTCGCAGCCGAACGTAGCGAGAGGTTTGGAATTGAAGAAGATCTTGCTTGACGGCGAAACGGGCTCCTCCGAAGAAGTTCTAGGTCGTTTGACGTTTAGCGAAATGAGCGATATTTTCAGCGAATATCTCAACTTGAAGAGCGAAAGCAACGCGGACAGCTTGACTTATACGCTTATAAACGGCAATATTATACGCGACGCGTTTAACGAGATATATTCGGACGCCGCAAAGAAACAGGCGGATATAGCCAACTTGGAAATTTCCATAGGTATAGCCGGCAACAACACCAGCGCGTATATCGGAACGCCCGAGCATAGATTGCCCGACGTTCTCAGCGAAGAAGAGATTAACGATACGAGCGAGAACGGCTATAAAGAATATAAAGACTTGACGTTAAGAGTCGACGTCAACGCAAGTATGTCTTTCGACTTCGAAAACGGCAGCGTGGATATAGGCGCGCTCGTGGGACTTATGGGTCTGCCTATCGACTTGTCGTTAGACGTAGATTTCTTGGCAAGCCACACTTTGTACGGACTTATCAGCGGTCAGGTCGGCGTCAATTTCGCAAACCTCTTGTCGGGTGACACCGAGAAGATCAACGATTCGATAATCGCCGAACTTACCGTCGAATATTACCTCATAGACAACGACACCAACGGCGAAAACGTCAGGTTCGTTCAAACGCTCATTCACGTTTGGATTTACGGCGAAAACATCTACGCGCAGGCGGAACTGTTCGACAGTAAATTAAAAGTCAGATTGCCGCTTGCCTTAGGCGAAATCCTTATCGGTTTGATAAAACCCGACGAGGAAGAAGGCGACGGCGCCGCGATTACCCGCGCGTTGAATTCTTACGTCATGCAGTACTATCACGGCGTGGACAAGGAAACGAGCGAATCGCTCCTTACTCCGTTTGAAGAACTGTACGCGGTAGCCAACAACGCGGACGCGACGGTTGCGGACGTAATAAACGTGCTTTTGCGCATAAATACCCAAGAAAGCGCGCTTATCCTCACGGTAGACATCTTATCCGAACTCGTTCAGGCGCTGTTTAACGACGGAGAGCCTTTGACGGCGGAATTGCAAGACCTCGTCAACTTGGTATTTACCGAGGGTAAAGTCGGCGTTGAGTACGGCGACGACTTCTCGTTGGATTTGGTACTCAATAAAGACGGCGACCGCGACAAAGAGGAACTCGAATACGAAGTCAAATTGTCGCTTTTACACGATACGCTCGTCAGCCTCAATCAAGCGACTTACGACAAGATGCACGACGAACTGTACGATCTTGCCGTATACAAACAGTATTTCAGCGACTTCTTTACGCTGGGTACCGGCATAGACACCGACCTTGCCTTGACGGAAATGCTCGCAAACATAATCGGCGCGCGTACCGTTTTGAGTTTCAGCCTGTACCTGCAAAGCGATATGCTCAAAAACATAATCGATTGGAGCAAGCTGTTCAGCGTTCAGGAGATACAGACCTACTTCCAGTTGCGTATTCTCGAAAGGGCAAAGGGAATGCTGAGATTGGATCTTGCGTTGGATATCGACTTGGTTCGCGTTGCGTTCGACTTCAAGATAAACGCGTACAACTTGCAGGGCGAAAACTTGTTCAATATCTACTTCGTCGGCGGCATGCTCAACTTCGACGACCAGTCCACGGCGAACGAGGACGGCATAGGACCGTTGAACCCGCACATCTATATCGACAGCGGGGACGCGGACCACGACAAACTCGACTTGACCCCGAAACACGGCGTCAATTTGATAGGTATCAACCTTGCCAACCTGTTTTTCAGTTTGATAAACAGCGACACGCGCTTCGAAATCGACGACGCCAATAACGCTGCCGCACTTGCTCAAAACGCGGATTTGGGCGAAATACTATTGGGGCTCGATTGGAGCAACATCTTAGAGAGTATCACGATAGGCAAAGGTACCGTGGGTATCAAGCTTGCAACGGGCATTATAGCCGCGTTCATGCAAATATTCGGCGAGAACTTCGAGTTCGACGACCTCGGCAATATCAATTTGGAACTTGACAACGTGTCTAACACGCTGCAATTGACTATCCCGATAGACGCGCCTCTGCGCGACGAGAACGGCAACGTCATAAACGAGTCCAAAAACAACTTGTCGTTCGGATTAAGCAATATAAACGTAAGCTTCGGACAAAGAGAAGCGTTCTTCGGCGAGAGCATAAGGACGACGTTTAACGAGTACGTGCCTATCGACCAGTACGTGTGGGCGGCGGAAGTCAACAGCTCGGTAGTAATAACCGACGACTTCAATACCGTTTTGGACCTCACGGGGCTTACTTCGGCTATTATCAAAGGTTTGGGCGTAAATATTATAAGCGGCGACGACTTGAACGCGGAAATGACGTTTGCGTTGAGAACTTATCTCGATTTTGCGGATTTCAGCAGGTTCAGACTGGAACTCGAAGTCGGACACGGCGACGGCTACGGAAATCAAACGAGCCGTATCCTTTCCATTAAATACGTCGGCAGCTCGGATAGCGGCGACGTCTACGTCGATTTGAGCGGACTGGGCTTCCCGAAAGTCAGATTGTCCGGTATCAATTTGGGCAAATTCGTCAAGGATATGCTCGCGACGCTCGTCGGCGGACTCATGGGCGAAGACGACGAAGAGGTAGCCAAGAACGCCTCCGGCACCGTCGGCAATACTACGACCGACGGCGAACAGATTGCAAACAGCTATCCCGATATTGCGAGTATGGAATTCGGACAAAACATGCTCTTGTTCATATATTCGAGAGAAGAAGTCAGCATCGCGATAACGGGCGCGTTGTTGCTCACTCTCTTAGGCAACCTCAACGACGTCTTAGGCGGCGCGTTGCCCGATATTATCTCGGATATACCTACTTTCAGCTACTTGAAGATAGGCCGCGACGACAACGACAGAGTCAAGGGCATACAGCTCGTTTTGGATGAGAACAAGCAGTTCAGCATCCGTTACAACTTCAACGACAGTTACAGCCACCTCGTCCTGCGCGACAAGGTGCAAGAGCAAATTACCGACATGACCGTGGTAAACGACTACGACAAAGAGTCGTATACCTCGATAGACCAACTCAAAAACATCCATATCGGCTTAAATCTCGAATTGACCATTCAGACGATCAACCCCGGTACGGGCGAGAAGAGCGAGATAGTGGCGGGCTTCGAAACGTTGCTCGAAAAGTTGCTCGGATTGCAGGACGGAACTATCGATTTCGACATGCAAGACACGATTATGACGTTCAGCGTCATAGCGGATATAGGCATAGATTTGTCGAACTTTGCAAATTCTATAATAAAATTGCAAGTTTTATACAACGACGACGTAATGTTGGGTATCTACTATGCAAACGGACTGGTATACGTCGATTTGCAAACGCTCGGACTGTTCCGCGCGAGCATAAGCGGTATCGATTTGGCTTCGGTTATCGCGGGGCTCCTTAGCGGCGACCTCGTTTCCGAAAACGGCGTGGACGTAAGCGGCTTGCTCGGCGGCTTGCTCAATGCCGACGCGTTGACCGAAGGCGAAACGGGCAGCGTAATAAAATCCAGCAGCTTTATCAAACAGGAAACCAAGCAGTCCGTTATCGATGAAATTTACGAATCTCTCGGCGTATTCGCCGCAGGCGCAAAGACCAGCGGACTTTCGGCCAAGCAGTTGAATATCGTCGCCGAGGCGTTGGAAGCAACCGAACTTACCAATTTAGGCACGCTTAAAACGGCAGAGATAGAGAGCGTAGCGGACGCAATCGTCAACCGCGCCGACTACGCAACCGGCGGACTTCTCGATTTCGTGGGCGGATTTGCCGACGAGCAGGCGATGACTGATAAGATAGACGAGGTGATTCTCGCAGCGGCTAAGGCGTTTGCCGGAAAGAGCAGCGGCGAATTGAGAGAAACTGCTCAGTCTATCGGCATAAACGGCAGTTTGTCCGGTATCACCTATCATCAGCTTATGGCAATAGCCGACGGCATGGATAACTTGCCCGAGGGCAACAGAGTCAACAAGATAGAGTTGGTAAACAAAGAGTCGCGTGGGTTTATAGCAGCCGAAATAGTAGCGGACTTAGCGAAAGCGACCGATTTCTTTATCACGACCAAGGGCCGCGAAGCGTTGGTGCTCGAACAGGTACGCACGATAGCGCAGCTATTGAAAAAGGCGAACGCAACTTCGATAAAGGCGTATGCGCGCGCTATGACCGAAAACGGCGTCAATACGCTTTCGGCGCTTGATACCGAACTGCAAACCGCGATAATCGATACCTTTACCGGCGACGTAGTCGCGATGATTGACGAAAAGTACGGCATTACGACGGACGAAGCGAAGGTTATGAGAAGCAAGTCGCTTGCGTTGTTCGGCATATACGAAATCGCGGGAATAACCACTTCCGGCGGCGGAACGTCGTCCAACACGGTCGGAGCGCTGCTCAATATTACGCTCAACAACGGCGAAGTGAGGATAAATCCCAACGCGCAGGTATTTACGCTGTTACTCAACATGATAATGCCCGGCGCGAACGTCACCGTTCCGTCGTTCAGCAGAATGGAACTCATTTTGAACACCTACGAGGGCTTGAATACTCTTACGTTCAATATGAAGATAGACGGCAGCGGCAACAGAGTCAATTTGAGCGTGCCCGAAAAGGGATTGAGAATAACCATTAACGAGGGCGTCGGCGGCGCTGGCGGCATAGACACACCGCTAAAAGACATCATCGACTTGCCCGAAGAACTCAACGATTACGGCGGACTTACGGGCGTAAGCCTAAACGGCAACGGCTTCGATTTGAGCACTGCCGCTTTGGTAAACAGTCTTATAGACGGCATATTTATCGACAATCTCAATATCTACCTCGAACACAGAATGGATTACTGGACGAGGAAAGACATCTTTACCGCGTATCCGATGGTCGACTCCACCGGTCCGTTCAACTACGCGGACAGCGACGACGGATACAAGGGCGACAATACCGCATTGATAAGCGGCTTGCTCAAAATAGTTAAGGTCGTGCAATCGATTTACGACGTAGAGAAGGCGGCGTCGGCATTAGTGGGCAATCCTGCCGGCGTTGTCAAGATATTCCAACTGTTACAGAAAATAATCAACGGCGGCAGCGAGCTCTTTGCCGACGATATAAATGAAGCGAAGTTTATGCGCAACCAGTACGGCCGCGGCAAGATAAAGGTCAATAAGTCTATCACCAACGTAATAGACGCGGATATCTCCACGCCCGCGTACAAGCAGGGCAGTATCGGCGCTCATATCGAAAACCATCAGGTCGTTCTTTCCGTCGGAATAGCGCTTACGGTAAAGATTCTCGTCGTCACGCTGAATATCGGCGACTTCCTAAACGGCGATTTAGACGGCTTTACCAGTAAAGGTCTCAACCTGTCAAGTCTTGCCGGCTTCTTCCTCTATCCCGACAGTATGTTTGCCGACGACACGATGAAAGCGACTACGGGTAGAGTGTATGGACTTGTTACGGACGAACAAGGCGAGCCCATCCAAAACGCAACCGTTTCCGTCGTCAACGGACGCGGCGACAGGTTCACTACGACCACGGATAAAGACGGCTATTATTACTTCTTGGGCTTGCCCGAAACCGAGTTTATTACGAGCAAAGCAATGTTGTATAACTTGGAGAAGTATCTCGCAACCGAGTTGGCAGACGGCAACAATATCGACACCACCGCGGAAGAGGGCTTCACCTATCAAAACAAGACTTACAGAAAAGTAAGAATGTTCGGCAGGAACGAGGATAGGGATCAGGAAGACAACGGCGATTACAACGTCAAGTTCTACTTGCTCTCCGACAGGAGCACGATAAGCATTTCCAAGGACGGTTACAGCTCTTATTTCGAAAACAATCTCATGATTTTGCCGAAAGAAACGAACACCGCGATAAGGATAGGCTCCGAGTTTACCGATGACAACAAGGCTTGCGTCAAGTTGATAAAAGCCGATCCCGCCAAGGCGAAACAGGTATCCATAAGCGGTACGACTTACTATAAGAAGGTCACGGAAGCCAGCACCGATATGGCAAATTTGGCAGCGTTCGGCGGCGCTAACCTCATGTATAACGGCGGCAGCGCGTCCACTGCGGCAAGCGGACAGCAAGCAACGCTCGGTCGGTATACCTTATCGTTCAAACTGTATCAGTCGCTTATCGATTACTACAACGTCGACAAGACGGACGAGAAATTCACCAACAATTTCAGCGCGGCGATGTCCGGATACGCGCTTAACGCGTTCGTGACGACGCTTACCGTAAGAAACGCGTCGGGCGAGGAAACCGTCAGCACGGAAGTCGTTTCGGCTATCACGAAAGAGGGCAGAGCGAGAATGGACGAACTCGTCAACGTGCTTATGTCAGAAAACGCCACGCTTTCCGTAGACTTCATATTCACCCGTGAACTGGCGTCCACCGTTACCTTTACGGGCAATATCAAAGAGCTTACGGGCGACGCCGCTCCCGAGCCCGGCAGCTATCAAATATGGGTAAGCTGCAACGGCAAGACGATAGGCACAAAGGACTTCTACGATTTAGACCCCGAAGATTATTCGATAAACGTAGCTTTGGACGGTACGTTCTCGTTTACTGCGCCCGAGTTCGTTATCGGCGGCACGTATATCTTGAAATTCCGCAGTGAAGTATATAGGAACTTCAATATAGTGATAGGCGCCGACGGCAACGGCAAAGTTAGCGACGAAAAGGACGGCAAGGGCAGCGTATTCGCGCTCGAAAGAGATGAGAACAATAATATCATAGCTTACGGCGTCGAGTTGAGACCGATGATGCGCGAAAAGCACTGGTCGGAAGATTTGGGCGGCGACGGTATCGGCGGAATGATAGAAAGGGTAAGAATCCGCTTAGGAGCGGACGTTCCCGACGGAGAACCGCACGGCGACGGAGACAACGGTATTCAGGAATACGATTTCAGCTACCTTGACGATATGTCCAATTTGGTATACGAGGGCAGCAAAGTCACCGACCGCTACAACACTTATACCTATATAGAAGCGTGGGTGAGCTCGTCGATGATAAACGACCTGCTGCTTATGGTTCAAAACATCATATTGGGTATGGGCGGTATTACCGGTATTCAAGCCAACCAGCGTATCAGCGCAAAGGATATATCTTTGGGCGACTATACGACCGAAGACGACTTCGACGCGACCGAATACGGAGAAAAGGCGTCGAACGACGAGGATTTGGAAGATCTTAAAAAGAAGTTCAAGAAACGCTACAAGGGTAGATACAACGAAAGCGATTTGGACGTTATGAATCCCGTATACGTCGATAAGGGCGCATATTATCAGGCGGTGCACAGTGCGCTAGCCAAGGAAACCGCCGCTCTCGTCCATTACATTATTACAATGGTTTTGGACGGTTTTATCGGGCATATGGACAAAGTAAACATTCTGGGTGAGGATATGAGTTTATTCGACCTTGTCAGTTTCGTTATCCTCAGCCCCGGTTCGTTAAACATTATTCCGGGTCTAGGCAGTCTTTTGACGACCGTAGGCGAGCAGGTCGGCGGGTTGCTCGGCGAGCTCGGCGGACTTATATCCAACTTGCTGCCGTTACAGACCGCTTACAACATGTTCGACACCATCGATTTGCCGGGCAGCCCGCTGTTCAAGACGCAAGAAGAGAACGGCTACTTTACCGAGGGTATGCTCGAAAAGCAGGTGCAAATAACTCTTGCCGACGGCTCGATAAGGAACCCCAATCTCAACCGCGAAGTGAAGACTTACGATATGAGCGTTTATGCAAAGATAACTCTGAATTCCGCTGCGGACGGCGGGTACTTGGAGAGAATCGGGCTGTTTATAAACGGCGCAAGCTACGCCGAATCCAGCGAAGTAAGAGGCGAATGGGGTAAAGGCAATCCGTTGGCGCTTTCGAACAACAACGTCGGTACTACTCCTGCGGCGAACGGCAAGGGCAACCACATGGAGAGCTACGGCGCCATGCAGCAGGGCGACTGGAACTACGACTACTGGATGTGGACGGGCAGAGTAGGCAATTACGTCGATACGGTAACGACGTATGCAAAGGAAGCTAACTACACCGAGCTTGACGAAGAGTTTGACGCCTCGTCGATAGACAATAGGACGACGTTCCTCGTCTACAAGCGCGTCGACGACGGACAATACGACTATGCGGCGGAGGCGTCCGCCGACGTAGAGTACGAGAAGTACGAGTCCGGAGAGATTAAGCGGTATAAGCTCGAATACTTTGATACCGCGACCGTATTAAAGAGAGAAACCACTTATACTACGGACCCGACGGCGACGTACGCTATCAAGAGCGTAAACGTTCAATTCAAACAAATTATTGCCGACGGCGTCGTCGATACCGAGGCTAACAAGTTTATGGAGAACTGGATTAAACATACGACCGTAAACTCGTACGCAATTATCGACGACTGGTACGAAGATCCCGATACGGGCGAAAAGGTCGTTTGCGATAGGTACTTCATCTACGACGACGAGGAAAACCCGAAAGAGGACGTTTACCAAGAGCTGGAAATAGACAATAACGGTTTGGGCATCAGACAGGTCAACGGCACGTTTGCCGGCAAGAACTTCTGGCACGTAGAACTTGACGAAGACGAAAAGGTGTTCTATAAAAAACAATGGACGCCCCCGACGTCTATCACCTTCCACGACCCGTTCGACTTGACCGACTTTACCGTATACGGCGGAACGTGGGCAAACTCGGACGGCTATTCGGGAGTAAGACGTAACGTAGATATGACCGTATCCGTAACCGACGTTCTCCCCAATCGTTACGTAGCGACGTTTGCCGACGGTACGTCCAACGGCACGCAAGGCGTAAACATATACTGGGATATCGCCGCGTTGAGCTTTACCGCAAACGGCACGCAAGAAAACGGCGAAGAGATACTCAACGGCTACGTCGGCAACGCGACGTATGCGAAGATTAAAGTTACGGTCGAGCCGTTCAAGATAGATATAGACAGCGCGCAGGCGCAAATAATAAGCGACCTTGCAAAGAGCGACGCGAGCATTATCGAACCGTACGGATTCATTCCCGAAGAGTTCGTCGCGGATCTGCCCGATATGTTCTATTACGACTACGAGAGCGGGCTCGAAGAATACGCGCGCACCAAGACGTACGTGTTCAACGAACTCATATGGAGCCTTGATTACGAAGTAATAGACGGTATAAGGCGGTACGCGTCCTTGACCTACGACGACGAGGACTTCCAGCCCTACATCAACTTGAAGTTCCGCGCGTACGGACTGGACAACGACGGCAACGAGCTTGCCGGCAACACGCCGTACACCACGATAAAGATACCGCTTCGCATATATAACCGCTCGGTAAGGAAAGTGTACGCGGCGGTCGACGGAAGCGTAGGCGGCATAACGGACGGCGCGGATTTGCCAGACGGATATTTCGGCGAGATAACCTTCAACCCGCTGAACAACCGCAACCCGTACGAAACGCTTGCCGACCTCGGTTCGTTCGACAGAGTAATCACCGTATACGATTTGGAAAAAGCGGCGGCGGCAACGGGCGAATACGATATAAACGAGCACTGCATCCACGACTGGGCGATAATCCCCGGCAGCTTCCGCGCGTTGACAGTAGGCGGCAAGACCCTTGCCGATTACGACAGCAACAATTCGGCGGCGCAGACCTATTCGGTAAGCTACAAGATAACCGACGGAACGGGTTACGTCCAAACGATTAAGTTGAGAGTCAATATATTGGCAAGCGACATTAAAGTCGGCGCAAGCTATTATCTCACCGCCGAGGGCGAAGAGGTCAAGATAGAAGCGGTCAAGACGGTAGTTCCTTACGGCGCGTACGTCGATGACGCCGAAAGCGTAAGAGTTACCGACACGCTCGTCAACAGACTTTCGCTTAACAAAGACCTTTACGTCGTTTACACGAGCGGCTATTCCGAAAAGGTATCTTTGGAAGAGTACGACGAACAAGGACACTTTGTGAGCGGTTCGACCGTTCGCAGAGAATTCTACGCGACCGAAGTAGACGGCGAAATAGTCATGGGCGGCGCGACCGTTATCGACGGCAAAGAGTTCAGCTACCGCGTTCCGTTCGTAGACTACGCGCACGAAGGCAATATAACGGTTTCCGCAGTAATAGGCCGTCACGGATACGCCAAATGGGAACTTGACGCTATGGTTGCCGAAATCCTATTAAATAACGTGGATTCGAGATACACCGACAGAAACGCGAAGAGCGACGCATACGACGTTCTGTACAACGAATTGTCCCGTTACGACAAGCGCGAAATTTCGCAAATGGCGCAAGAAAGTTCCAAAGCCGACGCATTCGAGGCGTGGTACGCAAGATACGCGGACGAAAACGCGAAGACGTACAGCCCGAACGACGCGTTGAAGTTGGATATCATGGTAGCCAACCAAAAGATGAAGCATCTCTCCGTCAGCTATCAAACGGCTAAGTCGGCGGCTTACCAGCGTATGATAAGCGATAATACCGACGTCGACGACCCGAAGATAAGCATATCCGAGTTGCGCGAAGTTTACGACGGTATAGCCGCAGAAAACCCGCTGCTTACGACTCGCGTATTGCAGGCTATGGCGTTCGACGTTTGGTACGAAGGACACGCGCGTAAAGAGATAGAGATAGTTAGAGCGGTAGAGAAGAGAATAGCCGACCTTGCGGTAGGCATTCAAATCGAAGATCCGGAGACGAAGTTCGGACAGATCAGGGAAATAAACGAAGACGGCGTCGACCGCTCCGACTGGACGCTCGAACAGTGCATCGATTACTATATCTCCAACGTTTACGTCAATATCGGTTACAGCGGAGTCGAGAGAACGGTAGACGGCATAACTGACTATATCCGCATAGCGACGAGAGTCGAGTGGGTGGTCGATATCGAAAAAATAGTCAACGGTATGACGTTTGACGGCGCGGTCGTCTACGCCGACGTCATACTTAAAGACGAGTTGTTCGGAAACCAAATCATTCGCGGCATAACTATTCAGTTGAGGAATATGGGTATCGAAGAAATAGCTTACTATTCTCTCGAATCCAGAGACAATTCGAAGATAATAGACGCTTACGACGAGAAAACGATAGACGAGTTCTTACGCAACTATTACAACGTTATTTCCTACGGTACGATGCAGTACTATCGGTTTGCGTTGAAGATAACGGGCGCGGATAAGCTTATGACTATCGACAACACGAACTTCGACGGCGCGGCTTGGGAGTTCGTAACCGACCCGAACGCAACGTATTCGGACGAGAAAGCTTACGGCGCCGGATTGCCGAAGGTCGTTTGGAGCTACTACCACGACGGCGAAGGTTTGAACTACGCCGACGCGGCGAACGGCGACGACACGCACAAGATTACCGTTTACGTTCAGTCTAAGGGCTACAACGGCACGGCGGGCAGCGGCTGGGGACCCAGACCCGTAAATATCGACTTTACCAATGTGTATAAGCTCGACCCCGAAACGCAAAGGTTCGGTTATGCGAATATTCAAATAGACAAGACCGTTTACGAGATAGACACGACCGAAAATATCGAGTTGGCAGGCTCCGGAATCAGGGGCAACTACGAGCAAGGCAAGTACACGCTTCGTTTCGACCCGTCCGAATACAACATTGACGGTACTGTAAAAGTACCCGTAAGGCACGAAAAGAACGGAGATACGTACTTCTTGGAAGGTCGTTTCGATATGACAAATATCGGCAACTTCTACGAGAAAGACAGAGTGGAAACCGAGATAATCTTAGGCGATAAGCCCAACAATATCCAGCGTATCCCCGTAGTCTTGATAAACAGCAATCTGCGCAAGTTCACGTCGGTAAGCAAGGTCGTATACGCAAGAAACGATAACGCCGACGACGCGGAAGGAGCAAACGACGTAACGGTAGACCTAGACAAAGCCGTAGGCACGGCGATAGAAGATATCGAATCCAAGTTGCCTAATTACGCGTATGTGACGGGTATTTTGGCTAGCGGCAGCATAACGACCGAGCGTTTGCCCGTCAACTGGACTGCTATGGACAAATTCGGATTGTCGGGCGGCACGATTGAGGCTACGGCTTCGATAGGAACTCCGACTTTCGGATACATCGTAAGAAGACCGAGCATCAAGATACTTGCGGTCAACGAGGACAGCATCAGAGTAAGCGGATTGGATAGCGTCTACTATCTCGACCCGTACGGCGACAGCGACGTCGACTCATTGGTAGCCAACGTGCGCAAGGCGGAAATCAGCTACACGGTCGGTTCGGGTGCAAACGTATTAAACTACGTATCCGAAGTGAACGTAAAGATCAACGTCGACGAAATAGACCTCGACGCGTACAGGACCAACAACTTTGCCGAAACGGAGTTTGAAGTGACGTTCGAACTGGGTAACGCCGTTCACGGCGCGGCCGGCAGCGAACTCGTCTACACGCATTACGACGTCACGCGCACGGTAGTCCTTGCGGCTAGGAAGATAACCGCGGTATTTACCAAAGACGCAGACGGCAACCTTGCGGCGATAACGGGCGATATATATTCGAAGATAGATTTCGAAAACGGCAAATACTTCGTCACCTACGAGGGCGGCGGCGACGCGCAGGAAGTCAAAGACATCGTTTGGAGAAACGTCGACGCAATTGAATACCTGCCCACCGGCGGAACGTATCGCGTTACCGCAATTATAGGTAAGGACGGACTCGAACAGTTCGTTGACGTAGAAATCAAGATAGACGTCATGAACCTCTATTCGTTGAAGACGGAAGAAAACGAGAGAGTTAAGTACGACGCGTACGGCAACCTGTATCTTGAAATAGAGCCTTTCGACGGATTCATCAATCTGCCGACGACGGGTATTGCGAAGATGTATAAAGGTCAAGACCCCGCGACCGGCGAAGACGTCTACGAAATGCGCGAAGTAAATATCGAGTGGGACGGCTCGGCTGTATCCGAAGTTATGACCTTGGGCGGCGGCAACTACCTGACGGGAACGACCGGCAGCAATATGATACTTGAAAACGAAGTCGTAGAGGGCGTTCACGGCATAGTAGCTTATGCTAAGGTATACGAAATATCCGACGGCGAACGCTTCGGACAGCAAACGTTGGAAGTAAGCGTCAGAGTCAAGAACCGCACGATAAGTTACTACGAGGTAAGCTACAACGGCACCGACTTCATAAGACTCGACGATTTGGTCTACAACAACAAAGTGGCGGGCGGCGAGCACACCAACGAGATGCTTCTCAATCCGTACACGATGAAGAACGTTCTCCTCGACAGCGGCAGCCAATTTAACGCTCCGACTATCGCCTACGACGCTAATTTCGCAAGCTCCGAGTTCACGTTCTTCCGCGCGGTGAAAGCCATTTGCGACGGCGACTACGAGAGAGAGTACAAGCTTAGCGCAAACAACTATAAGGTCATAACCAAGATAAATACGACCAACCTGTATACCGGCAGAGACATCGGCATTATCCTGAACGTCGGCGAAAACATCGACGGTAGGGACGCCGTTACCTGCTCGCCCGAAGCGTACTCGTTGACCGTTGCGCCCAACAGCGACTACTACGTCCAAGGTGCGTTCGACAGTCAATTGAACGTCAGGTTGCTCGATATGACCTACGACGGCGGTTTGGATAAAGATATATACTATATCGATCCTTACGGCGTCATTCGCGCAACTCAATTCGACGGTATAACATTCGAAGACAGCGTGATTTACCCGCAGGAAATCCTCGTCAACAGGACGATATACGGTCGCGACCGCGCCAAGTACTATTTCAACGGCAACGACGGCAAGCAGGAGATCGTCAAGTACACCTTCGAAGAGATAGCGTACGACGGCAGCAACGTCAATAGGAACTGGTACAATATCGACGGCATAGACATGTTGACCGGCAAGATAACGCTTACCGCGTTGAGGCGTTCGACCGGACTGATAAACTACGGCGGCGGCGTCGGCAAACTCGCGGTAACGTTCGGCTCGGAGACCGAGAGAAGCGTAGCGGGCAATCAAATATTCAATATACCGATTATCTATGCGGACCGTGAAATAGTCGGCGTAGACTTCAATACGGTCAACGCGCCCAACTATAAGTTGGTCGAGTGGGAAGGCGGCAACCGCGAGAGCGGATTCGTATTCGACCCGTTTATCAAGTATAACAATTCGGAAACGGGCTTTGCGGATAACGAACAGGGCTTCTTAAAGAACGGTATTTCGGATACGGCTTTGACGTTCAAAAACGGACTGATTGACAGAATTTACAATTCCAAGATCGGCGAAACGTTCGAATACAACTTAGCGTCCGACCAGCAAGACGTTCGTATCGGCTTGAAGTTCGAAGACAAGAGCATAAAATGGCGCTATACGGGTGGAGAGTTCGAAGTAAAAGCGGTCGTCGGCACGGGTACCGCGGCGCAAGAACTGCGCTACAAAGTCAAGTTGTTATCGAGACGCGTCGACGTAGAACGCACGGGCACCGTAAGCGGGTTCAGTACTTCGATATTGAATACCGATATAACGCCCGAGTACGAATTGAGCGTATACGACTTGATAAACGTTGTCAACGTTGAAGATTCGATAATAAACAAACTGTTCAATCTCGCTAAGAGCGTAAGCTTCCAGGTCTACTTCGAGGATTTCGAAGAGCCGTTCACCTATAACATGAACACCTCGGCGGAAGAAATGAGCGAGGCAGTCAGGAACGGTTACGGCTTTGTAACCCAAAACGGTATCGAGTATCCGATAGAAGAGGAAAAAGGATTGAAAATGCAGTTTAGCATGGACACCGCCAACTCGCTGAGCTACAAGGGCGGTAAGCTCAAATTCAATATGGTAATCCCCGGCTACGGTATGGGCGAGGACGGCGAGCAAAAGGCTTCGATAAGCTTCAAGATGGCTCAGCAATACGTCATATTCACTGCTCCCGCGGCAAACGTCAACGACGTGATCGTCGAAAAAGATAATGGAACATTATACGAGATGGTAAAGGATAAATACGGCGAGTTCTACGCGGACGCACTCAGCGCAAACGCGATACGGTACGACTCCGTGAAACATAAGTGGCGTATAGAAAATCCGTACTACTTTATTTGTCAAGGCGGCGTGCCGATGCCCGACAACGTCTACGCATACGTCACCGACCTTGCGGGCTACAACGCGTACAACAGCCTGATAAACGACGAAAACGTCACCGAGGAGGAGATAAAGGCATACGTTACCCAGCTTAATTCGGAGAATAGGTTGAGCAATTACTTCGCGCCCGTCAACTGGACCGGCGGTTCGCTCGGACGCGTAACGGTGTACTTCAACGACACCGAGCGCACGAGCTCGCTCACTATGCCGATCGACGATCAAACCTACACGTTCAGGTTCGAAGTACAGCCGTGGTTGTTCAACGGCACCGCCGCGCCGATAACGGCATTCGACGAAGCGGAGACGGCGTACGGACCCGACGATATAATCCTCTTGCCTACGAGCACGTTGCTCAGCAAAAAGTCCGACAGCAAGTATTATATGGAAATCTCCTATGACGAGCAAAACGGGCATCCCATATTCGACGCGAACTACGCTTACACGTTGTATTACGATATAAACGGCGACACCAGATCGGTAACGATAGGAGACGTCAACGGCGGCGGGTCGTCGAGGAACAACTACAACAAGTGGTATTTCGGCAAAGTCAAGTTCGCCGACGGCGAAACCGACCAGTACGCGACGATAACAATCGGCGGCAAGGGCGGACAAACGTTCCGTTGGAGATTCAGAAACATGTCGAGTAGAAAATGGGTTAACAGCAATATCCCGAGCATGTACTCATTGAATTACGGCGATACCGAACAAATATTGCCGGATAGCCTTATCCAGTACTTCGGCGATCCTAACGGCAACAGCGGCATGTCGGCAGGATATATCCCCGTTGAGTATCTCGGCATATCCAAGCCTATCGACAACAGCAAGTATAATACGGTGGCGGGTGGCGACGTCGCCAATAGATTGCTCACCGTAACAGCAAGCAGTCCGTCTACTATACAGTCGATTGATTTCGGCGAAGAGGGCGAGGACGACGATAAAGTTCAGTTGGTCAACGATTATCAAATAGGATTCCTCAACTGGCGCGTGACGGGTCGCAGGGCGTACCCGAGTCCGGAGAGAGAGATAGGCGGCAGCATCATAGTCAACGGTTACGGCTCGGTATATCCGTATTACGTATATGCGGGAGACAAAGGCATAATAGCTTCGATATTCCAGAGCGAGGCAAATGTCGGCTTGAATATGATTTACGCTTCCGACACCGCTTCGGATAGGCACTACCTATTCGCGCCGGACAGTAGCGAAGAGTTGTCGAAGGACGTCGGCGTATCCTACAACAACGCCAGAGTTCTCCTCGACACCGGTTACCGTTACGACAAACCGATGTACGACTCGAAGGGGACCGACAGGTTCTACGTTACCTCGACATCACAACAAGAGATTCCGACATTGTTCGTAACGAGAGGCACGAAGTTTGCGGTTCATAACCTGCCGCTGTTCCAAGTAAACCTCGCATACGCAGTGAGGACGGATACCAATTTCCCGGGCACTAGCTGGGACCTCAACAAAAAATACGATTCTTACAACGTTACGACGTCCATATATCTACCGTGGGAGAATGCCGAAGTTTGGAGATTGTACAGCGGCAACGCGCCGACATTCCAAAACGGTCAAATTACCAACGGTACGAAGATAACGCAAGGCGTAGCGGGTATCAACACCTACGCAAGCACCGGTACGAAGTACGTATTGTGCGCGACGGTAATTATGGATATGTCGACGGTAAAGGATGAAGAACAAATGTATAAAGAACAAATCGCACTGGCAAAAGCGTTAAAAGATCAAACCGCATTGCCTGCGCCGTCGTCGCACGAGCCGGTTACGTTCAAGGTGTATACGATGGTACAAATCTCTTCCAGATAGAACGGTGTATTAACGGGCACTTTACGCAACCGAAAACAGGACAAATAATTTATCTCTGAATGATTATATCCGTCAGCAATGGCGGATATTTTCATTATAGTTTTCGGTTGCTTTTGCGAAAGGCTGCGACTAGCGTACAACGTACGCCT